>NZ_JAYRLZ010000086.1:10590-15822 GCF_041904975.1 Chitinimonas sp.
TTGCCAAGCTGCCAAGCGCCGCCTCGCCGGCAGCGGTCTCCCGATATCCCCATGATGAAGCCGCCCACCCCAACCGGCTGGCACAGCCTGTTACCCGGCTTGCTATCGCTGCTCGCTGCCTGCGTCTTTATGCTGGTCGCCGCTGCACTGTATTGGCCGACGCCGGAAGCGGCGTTTCGCACCGACGATTCACCCGTCGCCTGGCTATCCAGCGCGCAGCTGTGGGCCATGGCCATACTGTGCCTGCGCCTGTGGCAGGAGCGTGCACTGCCGCGCCTGCTCTGCCTGTGGCTGGCTCTGGCCATGATGGCGATGGCGTTTGACGAGCAATTCATGCTGCATGAGCACTGGAAATACCAGTGCATAGATTGGCTCGATGCCTGCCGCCATGGCTGGGTGACCGAATTGCCCATGCTGCTGGTTGCCGTGCTCGGCACCCTTAGCGGCGTGCAACTGCACCGGGCCCTGCGCAACCCTTGCTTGAGCGCACAGCTAGGGCTGGCGATTCTGTGCGGGCTGTTCGCGCTGTATCTGCGCTTTACCCAGCAGCCGGCCGAGCTGTTGCCCTACAAGGCGGCCTTGCTGGTTATTGCCGAGGCCTTGTTCCTGGGCTGTCTGCTCGGCCTGCGGCGCTGATCCGCCCGGCGGACGACTATCTCATGTACATTCGACAAAGCTGTCGCTATCGAGCAAGCGCCATTCGCCAGCGATATTCACCACGGTGATGCGCGCCAGCGACACCGGCTTGCCGCCATACATCGGCGACACGCCCACCCCTTCGATAAAGGCCAGATCGGCGATACCGTCGCCATTCAGATCGATCTGGTAAACGCTGGCACGACCTAGCGGATTAACCGTGCCATTGGGGCGCGCCTGCCGGTATTCGGCCTTGCTCAAATCGAGCGTGGCGTGGTGAAGGGTGGCGCGCTGAAAGCCCAGCGCGCGCGGGGTGATGATACCCAACAGGGCATCCTTGACTGCCGGATAACCGGGGAGCAACGTGCTCGCCCGCCTTGCCTGCTGAAAGCCGCCTGGGCAACCGGGCTCGGCAGCATTCGGCGTCAGTTGTTTCTCGGCTGCCAACTGGTAGCTGCCAAGCAGACCGGTGCGGCCGATCACCGTTTCAATCGGCGGCGAATCGAGGGCAAGCGTGGCTTTGCCTATATCCCAGGCGCCGGCATACCACTGCAGGTAGTCATCATTGCGATCGCCTTTCACCCAATAGGGGCCGGCTGTCAACTTCAGCCGCTCGGTAATGCCAAAGTGCGCGCTCAGCGCTTCGTAGCTGCTGCTGGCCGCAGCGATGTCCGATTCCGAGCGGAACAGGGAGCCGGTCACCGCAGGCAAGGTGACATTGGCAATCAGGTATTCGTGCCCGAGTCCCATATTGATGCCATTTGCCAGAGGATGCGGATGGCTGAACTCGCCAGCAAAATCGCGCTTGTCCTTGATGGCGGCTTGCGCCATGCCCTGCAGCTTTCTCCAGTCGGCCAGCGGCAGATAGCTGTCGCCAGCGGCAATCACACCCTTGGCCAGCAAGGCTTTCATCGCCTCGTATTCGGGAATCTTGTAGCGAACCAGCGCAGGCGAATGCTTCGGTTCGCTGTCCGCCATCGCCTCATTGGCATTCGGATCAAATCGCTCCGCCTTGCGCTGCTTTTCCGTCAGCAAGGTCGACCAGAAATACTGGCCAGCCGCAAACAGCCGCTCGGCAGTCGGCGCAATCCAGAAAGCGCGCGGTGGCGAGTAGGTGGGGTTTGGCTTGCCATCGGGCAACGTCTCCCGGCTGACCTGCTCCAGTGTCAGGGCAGCGGTGCCAAGCAGCTTGCAGGCAACAAAGCCACGCCGATCCTTACCCCAGCCGATTTCACAACTTCCCCCTTGCTCGCCAAGTAGGGTAAGCGGCGTGTTGGTGCTCAGATGATCAACAACGGCGCTGGCAGCATCCTGGCCACTGCGCACATTGACCCAGGAACCCTGCACCCAGCGCTGCGCCTTGCCGTCATCAGCCGCGTGCGCGGGCAATATACCGATCATCAATAGGGACAGCGTCATTCGGATGGTAAGCATGGAGACACGCGAGACAGAGAGTGGGCCGCTATTCAATCACAGCGCGGGAGCCACAGGTGCGTTCGCAGATATCGGCGCAGTGCCATGCTGCATTGCCACAATTTCTTGCACATGTAGTCGCACTCCAATGCTATGCCCATGTAAAATATCCGTTTTTGGTTTGTAGTCGTATTTTTCCGACTACAAATTCGCCCGCTTACCGCATCAGGAGATCCCCCAGTATGTCCATCCGCCTCGCCATCAACGGCTACGGCCGTATCGGCCGCAATGTGCTGCGTGCCTTGTACGAGCTCAACCTCGGTAGCGAATTCAAGATCGTGGCGGTGAATGCCTCTGGGGATCTGGCGACCAATGCCCACCTGACCAAGTTCGACACCGTGCATGGCCGCTTCAATGCCGATGTGAAGGCCGATGGCGACTGGTTGCGCATCAACGACGAGAACATCCGTTTCTTCTCGACCCGCAATCCGGCTGAATTGCCCTGGGGCGACCTCGGGATCGATATCGTGCTCGAATGTACCGGCGCCTTTACCAGCAAGGCCAAGTGCCAGGCCCACCTGCAGGCTGGCGCCAAGAAGGTGCTAATCTCCGCACCGGGCGACAAGGATGTCGATGCCACCATCGTCTACGGCGTGAACCATGATGTGCTGACCCGCGATATGACCGTGGTGTCGAACGCCTCCTGCACCACCAACTGCCTGGCGCCGGTGGCCAAGGTGCTGAACGACAGCATCGGCATCGAAAAGGGCCTGATGACCACCATCCACGCCTACACCAATGACCAGGTACTGACCGATGTGCGCCACAAGGATCTGCGCCGCGCCCGTTCCGCCACCCAGAGCCTGATCCCGACCAAGACCGGTGCGGCCGCTGCCGTGGGCCTGGTGCTGCCGGAATTGGCCGGCAAGCTCGATGGCTTTGCCGTGCGCGTGCCGACCATCAATGTGTCGATGGTGGACCTGACCTTCCAGGCCAAGCGCGCCACCAGCAAGGAAGAGATCAACGCCGTCCTGCGCGATGCAGCCGGCGGCGGCCCGCTCAAGGGCGTGCTCGGCTACAACGATTTGCCCCTGGTATCGATCGACTTCAACCACACCAATGAAGCGTCGATCTTCGACAGCACCCTCACCAAGGTCAGCCATGGCGACCTGGTGAAAGTGGGTGCCTGGTACGACAACGAGTGGGGCTTCTCGGTGCAGATGCTGAATACCGCTCGCGCCATGATGGCGGCGAAGTAAGCTATTGAACTGACCTTGCAACACCGATTCGGGGCGCGTAGGCGCCCCGAATGCACTACAGCGGCCTGCGCTGCTACATTGCCGCCATCTGCAACCCCTACCGGACTTTGGCCATGAATTTCAAGAAACTCACCGATCTCGACCTGGCTGGCAAACGCGTATTGATTCGCGTCGATATGAATGTGCCACTCAAGGACGGCGTGATCGGCGATGACACGCGCATCCGTGCCTCGCTACCGTCTATTGAGCATGCCCTGAAGGCTGGTGCCGGCGTGCTGTTGATGACCCATCTGGGTCGCCCGACCGAGGGCCAGATCAACGAGGAAGACAAGCTGGCGCCAGTAGCCAAGCGTCTGGGCGAATTGCTGGGCCGCGACGTGCCGGTGATCACCGACTGGCGCGGCCACACGATCAAACCGGGCGAACTCGCGCTGCTGGAGAATATCCGCACCAATGCGGGCGAAAAGAAGAATGCCGACGAGCTGGGCCAAGCTTATGCCGCGCTGTGCGATGTGTTCGTGCACGACGCCTTCGGCACTTCGCACCGCGCCGAGGCCTCGACCTATGCCGTTGCCAAGTTCGCCCCAATCGCCTGCGCCGGCATCCTGATGGCGGCCGAACTCGATGCCCTCGGCAAGGCGCTGGCCCACCCGGCCCGCCCGCTGGTGGCCATCGTGGCCGGCTCCAAGGTGTCGACCAAGCTGACCATTCTGGAAGCACTGGCCGACAAGGTCGATCAGCTGATCGTCGGTGGCGGCATCGCCAACACCTTCCTGCTGGCCGAAGGCCGCCAGATCGGCAAATCGCTGGCCGAAGCCGATCTGGTCGAACAAGCCCGCGCCGTTATCGCCAAGATCCGCGCCCGCGGTGGCGATGTGCCTCTGCCGAGCGATGTGGTGGTCGGCCAGAAGTTCGATGCGAACGAGCCCGCTATCACCAAGCCCCTGGCCGAGGTCAGCGACAGCGACATGATCTTCGACATCGGCCCGGACAGCGCGGCGCAGCTGGCAAGCATCGTTGCCAAGGCCGGCACCATCGTGTGGAATGGCCCGGTCGGCGTGTTTGAGTTCGACCAGTTCGGCAAAGGCACCGAAGCGCTGGCGCGTGCCATTGCTGCTAGCCCGGCGTTCAGCATTGCCGGCGGTGGCGACACCCTGGCCGCGGTCGCCAAGTACGGCATTACTGACGACATCAGCTATATCTCGACCGGCGGCGGCGCCTTTCTGGAGTTTCTGGAAGGCAAGACCCTGCCGGCGGTGGAGATTCTCGGCCTGCGGTCGGCAAGTTAGGGATTCGGATCGATTTAGCGCAGCGGCACAGCTCGATTCAGTGAAGGATCCTTGATCGACCTGTGCCAACTCTGTGCCGATACAATCAAAGCGCGTACGCAAGATCGAAATGTAGTCAGCCCTACCTCACTACATTTCGTTAAAATCCGCGCCATTCTCAAGTTCAAGTTGGAGTAAGCCATGTCCCTCGTTTCGATGCGCCAGTTGCTCGACCATGCCGCCGAGTACAGCTACGGTCTGCCCGCGTTCAACGTCAACAATCTGGAGCAGGTGCAGGCCATCATGCAGGCCGCCGACGAGTGCAATAGCCCGGTGATCATGCAAGGCTCGGCCGGCGCCCGTAAGTACGCGGGTGAAGCCTTTTTGCGCCACCTGATCCTGGCCGCCGCCGAAGCCTATCCGCATATTCCCATCGTGATGCACCAGGACCATGGCGCCTCGCCGGCCGTGTGCATCCAGGCAATGCGCTCCGGTTTCTCCAGCGTGATGATGGACGGCTCGCTGCTGGAAGATGCCAAGACCCCATCGAGCTATGAGTACAACGTCGATGTCACCCGCCGCGTAGTGGAAATGTCGCACGCCATCGGTGTATCGGTGGAAGGTGAGCTCGGCTGTCTGGGTTCATTGGAAACCGG
>NZ_JAYRLZ010000396.1:0-2778 GCF_041904975.1 Chitinimonas sp.
CACGCCTTGCTCGGTGATAAAGCGTTCGATGCCGTCCACTTGATCGATTATCTGGCTGGCCTGGCTGAAAAAGGCTTTGCCATCGTATGGCTTGCCAGGTTGGGAAAGAACCTCGCGGTTCACCATGGCATTCAGTTGCTCAATTGCCTTCTCGATCGTCTCCCACTGGCCCAGTAGCAATTTGGCTTTATCGGGGTAATCGTCCTTGAGCAGCTGAAGGTTATTGTTGATGCGGGCCAGGCTGTGCGGCAACAAATCATTGACCAGCATATCGGTACGGGCGAATGCTTCCGCCTGATCCGCTGATGCCGTCGCACCGGCACTCACCAGACCGCGCACCTTGCTGAGTTGATCTTCCAGGAGCGGCAAGTCATCGAACAGAATCACCACCTGGTAATAAGCAGCAGACTCCGGGTCTAGCAGCAAACCGGTATCGCCGGCGACATGGTGACGGTATTCATTCAACTGCGAAACCACCGCGCTATGTGCATTGAATGCCGCATTGGCCGACAGGGTTGACCAGTTGCCACGCACGCTGGCCCAATCCTTCGCCAGCCGCTCCATCTTGTCCTGCCATTGCTCGGCCTGGTGAAATGTCTTTTGCGCCATCAAGGTTTGCAACAAGGCATCGACCTTCGATGCGGCTGCCGGTATCGCGCTTTTGGCTACCGCATCGCCAGCTTGGGCTCGGCGCACCAAGCCACGGTGCAGGCGTATTGCATCGGCCAATGGTGAAACCGACAGCAAATAGCGCGCGCCTGCAATCTCCTCTTCATCACGCAGTATCTCTGCCTGGCTGTGCTGGGTTGCCAGAATCAGGAATACCAAGCCGGGGACAATGGCGGCGATGAAAATCAGCAAAAACTTTTTGCTGAAGCTCAGCTTGCTCGCCAACAACTGGAATGGCCCAAACAGACTATCCATCGCCTTCTCCTTGGCCGACACGGCATGCGAAACACGCATCTGCTGGAACAGTGTCGAGATTGATGCATACGTACCAGCGGACACATCAATCTAGTCAGGAGCCGGACGCTCTGCCAGATGCATCGGCTGCTTGCCGGCGCATCTGTCGCAAACGCGCTATTTGCTGACGCCGCACACCACCCGTGCGCCACCACCACCAAGCGGTGCGGGGTGATCGGCATGGTTATCGCCGCCCATATGCAGCATCAAGGAGCGGCCTTGCAGATCGGCCAGCTGCGAGACGGAACATGATCACATGAAACCAAACCCATGAATGGCGCCAACACGGGCTATTGCGGAGCCGGGTGCTCGCTAAACCAGGATAGCGGGATTGCCTCGGCCATGGCCCGATAGGCTGCCGCATTCGGGTGAATATGATCGCCACTATCAAATACCGGGTTCAGACGGGCGGGCTGGCTCGGGTCACGCAATACCGCATCAAAATCAACCAATCCATCGAATTGCTGGCTTTCCCGTAGCCAGGCATTGACGGCCAGCCTTAGTGGCTCCTTGCTGGCCTGGTAGTAACCCGGCTTGCCCAAATCGGCATCCTGAAATGGCGACAGGGTGCTGGCGTAGATGCGTATCCCCTTGGCATGGGCTGCTGCAATCAGCAGGCGATACCCGGCAATCAGCTGATCGACACTAACCGCTTCGGACTCAGGCGCAAACGAGCCAGCAAAGCCAAGATCGTTGATGCCCAACCGCACGATCACATGGCCCACCGCTGGCTGATCAAGCACAGCCTGTTGAAAGCGCACCAAGCCCGCGCGGCCGAACAGCTGGCCGAATTGCGGCGACACTGGCGCATCGCGCAGCAAGCGATTACCGATCAGGCCCTGGTTCAACACGCCGATATGCGTCATCCCCGCCTGCTGCAGACGTTCGGCCAGCACATCGGTCCAGCGCTGGTAGGCATCGTTGGCCGCGCCATCGCCATCAACCTGGGAGTCGCCAAAGGCGACGATGCTGAATGCCGCATCATCACGCGCCACCTCGATACCTGTCAGAAACGGCCAGCTATGCTTGACCGTTGCGCCGCGCCAGCGCTCGCGTGCCACCGCATTGCCGCGCCCGGCCCATAGATAGCTTGGCTGCAAGCCAAGTAGATGACTGGTCGAGGCCGTCGCATCCGGCAGGTAGATACTCACCGCCAACTCGGTGAGCGCGGGCACCACCATGGCCACCGGGTCGCTGAGCACACTGCCATGCGCTGCAATGGTGACCTCGGCCTTTCCGTTGAACAGCACTGCCTGGCTGCTGCCGGCAAGCACATCGGCTCCCTGCGCGCGGCGAGCCAGCTGTACCGCACCGATGCGCAGAGGCTGATCGCCATGCTGGTTGGAAATCCGCAGGCGAGCACCACTCCCGCCCAGGCTGCTGCGCACCACCAAGCGCACGGTCTGCTCCCGATAGCGCACCTGGCCCTTGGGAAACGCCGCCTGTGGTGCTGTCGACCAGCTACCCACCCAGCGCAGTGCCGGCTCAGCGGCGGCCGCTGTCGTCACCATGCCGAGCAGCCACGCACCGAGCAGCCAGCCCAGGCGGGCAGCAGGCCGGGGCAGATTGGCGAGTAGGCGCGTGCGAATGGAGGCAGACATGGGTGGCATCCCAATGTGTTGACAAGGCGCGCAGTCTGGCGCAAACCGACCCGGAGCACAGCGCCATACCTTGCATGGCTACCATGCAAACCGCGCACGACAGCGTGCCAGGCTAGGCTCTGTTGACGTTTTGCCGGCGGATCGCGTTTCGTCGGAAAGCCGCCAGGCGCAAGGCGTTGTGCACGCAAGGTAGTGATCTACCTCAGTGCGCAAC
>NZ_JAYRLZ010000087.1:0-15659 GCF_041904975.1 Chitinimonas sp.
GACGCGAACTATCTGTATGTCGGCGTGCATTCGGTCGACCCGGAGCCAAGCGAGGTGCTTCACCCGTTTGCCCGCCGTGACAAGGTGTTCAGCGATCAGGATATGCTGCAGCTGATGATCGATGCGGCCGGCGATCGCGGCGCGGCACAGATCTTCCGGGTGGGCGCCGGTGGCGGTATCGGCGACGGCATCTATACCGAGGCCAATGGCGAGGATTTTTCGCCCGACTACGAATTCTCTGCTGCCGCCAGCCTTACCGGCGATGGCTGGTCGGCCGAGTACCGAATTCCGTTTTCCTCGTTGGGTTATAGCGGTTCGGGCAAGAAGTGGCACATTCTGCTGGTACGGGCGCTGCCGCGTGGTGATCGCATCCGCCTGACCAATGGGCCGGTGCCGACCAATACCAACTGCATGCTGTGCTTTGCGCCGGAGGTGGATGGCCTGAGCGATCTGCCGCAAGGGCTGAGCTGGACCCTGACGCCGCAGCTGCTGGCCAGTAGCCGCAGCGACGAGGTCGATGGCAAACGCAGCCATAAGAACGAGCTGCAGCCATCGCTCGACGCCAAGCTGCGCCTCAACCCGCAAACCGTGTTCGATGTCACCCTGAATCCGGATTTTTCGCAGGTGGAAATCGACGCGCCGACGCTGTCAGGCGATAGTCGTTTTGCCACCTTTCTCGACGAGAAGCGACCGTTCTTTCTGGAAGGCGCCGATCTGCTGCAGACGCCGCTGCGCGCGATTCATACCCGCTCGATTACCGATCCGGCCTGGGGGGCACGTGCCACCGTCCGCAGCGATGCGGCCAGTTTCACCATCCTCACCAATCTCGACGATGGCGGTGGCAGCGTGGTACTGCCCGGCGCCTATGGCAATGGCAGTGCGCCGCAGAGCTTCCATTCCCAGGCAACGGTGGCGCGCGCCCATACCCATTTCGGCGACTTCAGCTACGGGGCCTTGCTGACCGATCGCACCCTGTCGGATGGGCGCGGCTACAACCGGGTAGTGGGGCCGGACTTTGGCTGGCAGCTGGATAAAGAAACCCGCGTGCGCGGCCAGTTACTGCTGTCATCCACCACGTCCTTGCCGGGCATCGATGGCCAGCTGCGCAAGGGGCGCGAGCAGCGCGATCACGCCGCTTTGCTGGAGCTGAGCCGCAGCACCGAGGATTGGAATATCTTTGCCAAGTATTCCGATATCGGCCGCCATTTTCGCGCCGACAACGGCTTTCTCACCCAAAGCGGGGTGAACGATGCCTGGCTGGAAGTGACGCGCCGATTCCATCGAGATGGTGATTGGCGCGAGCTCAATCCCTACGTCAATCTTGGCTACACGCAAAGCAGCGAGGGCGACATGATCTGGCAGGCGCAGCGCTTTGGCCTGGCGCTGGCAGGGCCGCGCAATAGTTCGGTGAATATCGAGTGGCGACCGAACGAGCAGGTGCGGCTCGACCCTGATGGCGCCTGGTTTGCCGGCAAGCAGCCGCTGGCCCCGTGGCGGCCGGTGCTCAAGCGCGATTATCTGCATGTGGTCTATGACGGCTCGCCGGCGCCTTCGCTGGGCGAGGTACGCGCCGAAGTCGATATCGGCGACCAGATCGACTATGAAAACGCCCGGCTTGGGCGCGGTGGCCAGGCCAGCCTGTTGGCACGCTGGCGGCCATTCAACCATCTGGAAATCGAACAGCACTGGAGCCGCTATTGGGTGGATGGCCGCGCCATTGGCCTTGGCCGGGTATTTACCGAGACGACCTACCAGTGGAACTCGATTTGGCACTTCAATGCCAGCGATACCCTGCGTTTTATCTGGCAACGCGACGAGATTGCGCGCAACCAGGCTGGCTATCAGAGCCGGGTGGACGCCAAGGTGCATAGCGATGCGGCTTCCTTGGTGTATGCGCATCGTCGCGGTCTGGGCACTGCGCTGTATATCGGTGCCAGCAGCGGGTTTTCAAACGATGGCGGGAAAAGCCGGCAGCGCGAAGTGTTTGTTAAAGCCAGCTGGGCGATCTAAAGAAAATCGGGTCGCTGCAAATGCGTGCTTGCAGCGCGGCGATTGCTAGGTCGGAATTCATTCCGACAGCGTCGCTCGTGAAACTAGCACCTGCTTCGGGGCGCTGGTCGGGTTGAGGCCCGACCTGCGATGGCTCAGATTGCCTGCAGGCGGATGTGATGGTCCCGTGCCAGCAATCGGTCTATCGCCGCTTCCACCATTCCGCTATGCATCTGCTGCATGCAGTTGAAATGCCCGAGTGGGCATTGGCGCTTGAAGCAGGGGCTGCAATCGAGCTGCAGCGACACGATCTCTGCCAGCTCGGTCAACGGTGGGGTGAAGGTCGGGCTGGATGAGCCATAAAGGGCCACGACCGGCCGCTGCAGGGCGGCAGCAACGTGCATCAGGCCGGAATCATTGGTCACCACTACCTTGGCGATCGACAGCAGATCAATCGCCTGTGCCAGCGAGGTGCGGCCGGCCAGATCGACCAGATTGCCGGCGGCCGCCGTGCCGGCCAGCTTGGCGATGGCGGACGTTTCCGGTTGGTCCTTGGCCGAGCCGAACAGCCAGACGGCGTAGCCCTTGGCGATCAGCGCCTGTGCCAGTTCGGCAAAATGCGCTGCCGGCCAGCGCTTGGCCGGGCCGAACTCGGCCCCGGGGCAAAAAGCGGCAACCGGTTTCGCCTCAGACAGGCCCAAAGCGGCCAGTGCCGCCTGGCGCGATGCCGGGTCGATGCGCAATAGCGGTGGTTCGATCGGGCGCGGCAGTGGCGCCCCGGCGCTTTCCGCCAGTATGGCGAAGCGCTCCACCATCTGCGGCAGGGCTTGCTTGTCGAGCTGGCGGGCGTCATTGAGCAGGCCGTAGCGCGATTCGCCGACAAAGCCGGTGCGCTTGGGAATTTTCGCAAACCACGGCACCAGCGCCGACTTGAGCGAGTTGGGCAGCACGATCACCTGATCGAACTGGCCGCGCAGCGATTTGCCCAGCCGCCAGCGCGCGCCCATCTGCAGCGCGCCGTGGCCAAACGGGTTACGCGCGGTGGCGTCCACTTCCGGCATGCGATCGAGCAGCGGCAGCGTCCAGTCCGGCGCCAGCACGGTGATATGGGCGTCGGGCCGGTAGTGCTTGAGCCGCCGGTACAGCGGCTGCGCCATGACGGAGTCGCCCACCCAGGCCGGGGCAATGATCAGGATGCGATAGGGCATGAAGTAAGCGAGGTCGCTTTGCAAAAAGGTAGGAGCGGGCCATGCCCGCGATAGACGCTGGTCTGGCCGTCCGGCGGTGGTCAGCGCAAGGCTGCTGGGTTGCGGGCATGGCCCGCTTTTAGCGCAGCGCGCGGCGCAAGCAGTCGCGCCGCGCTGGATTCAATCAATGCCGGCGCGTTTCCGGATTAATGACCGTGGCCAGCCGGGCCGCCCTTCAGGGTGTACAGGGTGCCGCAATACGGGCAGCGCGCTTCGCCAGTCTGCTCGATCGGCAGGAACACGCGCGGATGGGCATTCCATTTGAGCATGTCCGGCATCGGGCAGTGCAGCGGCAGGTCCTTGGTGTCGATTTCGATCTTGCTTTGGGTGTTTTCTTTGAGTTGGGTCATGGGTTTATCCAGTTACGCCGAATAGATGTCGGATGGGGGAAAAACTGAAGGCAAAGGCACAAAGGCCGAGCAAGAGGAATGCGCTAGTCCACGCTTTGCCTGGTCGGCTGATTCTGCCATCGGGTAGCTGCCACGACTGTCTGATCAAGCTCGGCATGTTCATCAGGATCAGCGCGACGAACTTTAGATCACCATAGCCGAGCTGACCGCTCATGACGGATAGCCCTAGCATCAGGGATGAACTGCCGACGACAAACGCCGAACTGAGGCGTAAAAAGCGCGGCACATCTACGGGTGACGCTAGCCAGCTATTCAATGACATGATCGCCTTACACCTGCGTCAACCAGCCAGCATGCTTGTCCGATTCGCCCTTCACTGCGGCGAAATACATCGCCTGCAGTCGGGTGGTGATCGCGCCACGGCTGCCATCGCCAATGGTGCGGCCATCGAGCTCGCGGATTGGCGTCACTTCGGCAGCGGTGCCGGTGAAAAAGGCTTCGTCGGCGATATACAGCTCGTCGCGGGTAATGCGCTTCTCGATCACCTGCAGGCCGATTTCGCCGGCCAGCTGGATGATGGTGTCGCGGGTGATGCCGGCGAGGCAGGAGGTCAGGTCCGGCGTGTACAGCTTGCCCTTGCTGACCACGAAGATGTTTTCGCCCGAGCCCTCGGCCACATAGCCATCCACATCCAGCAGCAACGCTTCTTCATAACCGTCGCGCACCGCTTCGTTGTTGGCGAGGATGGAATTCATGTAATTGCCATTGGCCTTGGCCTTGCACATGGTCACATTGACATGGTGCCGGGTGAAGGACGAGGTCTTGACGCGTATGCCCTTGTTGATGCCGTCCTCGCCCAGATAGGCGCCCCAGGGCCAGGCGGCAACGATCAGGTGTACATCGTCTTGCGGCGGGGCGACGCCGAGCTTGCCCGAGCCATAAAACGCCATCGGCCGCAGATAGCAGCTGTTCAGGCCGTTTTCGCGCACCACCGCCAGCTGGGCCTCGTTGACTTCGTCCTTGCTGTGCTTGAGCTGCATGCCGAGGATCTTGGCCGAATTGAACAGCCGATCGGTATGGTCCTGCAGGCGGAAGATGGCCGGCCCCTTGGGGGTCTGGTAAGCACGCACGCCTTCGAACACGCCCATGCCGTAGTGCAGGGTGTGGGTCAGCACATGGGTGGTGGCATCGCGCCAGGGAAGCAGCTTGCCGTCGTACCAGATAACGCCGTCGCGGTCGGCCATGGACATGGTGTTCTCCTCAGGGGGCTAGGGCTGCGGCGAACAGCACGGCCGCAATGCGAAAGGCGGCATTTTAGCCGGTTCGGGCGGGCGGCTCCATGGCTATGCCGACCACGGCTGTTTATGATGGTTGTTTCGCCAATCTGGAGTGAACCATGACTATCAGCTACGCCTGCCTGTTGATCGCGGTGCTGTTGCCCTATGTGTGGGTGGTGTGCGCCAAAGCCGGTATCAAGATCGATGGCGAACCTCGCGGCTACAACAACCATGCGCCGCGCGCGCAGCAGGAACAACTGCAAGGCTGGCGCCGCCGCGCAGTGTGGGCACACAACAATGCCTTCGAGGCTTTGCCGGGCTTTATCGCAGCCGTACTGGTAGCGGCGCATGCCGGCGTGGCGGTGGGGCGGATCAATGTAGCTGCCCTGTTGTTTGTGTTGGTACGGGTGCTGCACGGCATTTTCTATCTGGCCGACCAAGCCATGCTGCGATCGCTGAGTTGGCTGATCGGCATCGGTGCGGTGGCTTATCTGTTTGCGCAAGCCCTGATGCATTAAGTGTCGCGGGCAAACCGCCTTGGCGCCATGAAGCGGCATGCTGATGCAATGAGCGCCTGCAGTTTGGCAGGGTGCGCCATGTCAACTTGGTGCCAAGGCGTGCTGTCCTCAATCTGGTGCGTCGTCGCTATAGATGGCATAGCGATGCTTGCCACCGAATTTCGCCTGATACATGGCGATATCGGCGTGGCGGCGCAGGCTGGCGGTGTTGTCGCCGTGCTCGGGGCAGATGGCGATGCCGATGCTGGCGCGCACGCGCAGCTGCTGGCCATCGAGTTCGACCGGCTCGGCCAGCGAGGCGAGCATTTTTTCCGCTACCTGGATGGCCGCATGGCGGTCGGTCAGATTGCCCAGCAGCACCATGAATTCATCGCCGCCCTGGCGCGACACGGTGTCGGATGCACGCACGCAGGCGACGAGGCGCTTGGCGACTACCCGCAACAGCTCGTCGCCGGCGTCGTGGCCATAGTTGTCGTTGACCTGCTTGAAGTCATCAAGGTCGATAAACATCAGGGCCAATACATCACCACGGCGCTGCTGCTGGCGCAGTGCCTGCTCGATATGTTCGGCAAACAGGAAGCGGTTGGGCAGGGCGGTCAGCGTGTCGTAAAACGCCAGATACAGAACCCGCTCCTCATTGCGCTTGCGGGCGGTGATATCGCTGACCAGGGCAAAAATCGAGTGTAGCCGGCCATCCTGATCGGCAATGCCCGATACGCTGATCTCGGCGGTGATGCGCTCGCCATTGGCACGGCGAAGTCCAAGCTCGAAACGGTGATGCGGCATGCTGCCCCAGCGACGCTGCTCATCGATCAGTCGCGTTAAGGACTCTTCCGGCAGCACCTGGCCCGGCGTCAACAGCAGCATCTCTTCGCGGCTATAGCCAAGCAGATCGCATAGCGCCGGGTTCACATCGAGCAGCTCTGCCGTGCTGGCATCAAACAGGGCATAGCCCTCATTGGCCATTTCCAGCACGCGGCGATGGCGGGCTTCGCTATCGCGCAAGGCGTCTTCGACCAGATGGCGCTCGTGCACATCGATCAGGCTGACGACCAATAGCGTTTCATCGGCCCATTCCACCAGCCGGGCGCTGATCAGCATCCACACCAGCTGCCCACCCACCAGGCGCAGGCGCGCTTCGTATTGGCGGATAAAGCCGTTATTGCGCGCCATCAATAGAAACTGCCGCGCCAGACTCGGGCTTTCGAACAATTCACGCAAGGAACTGCCGCTGGACTGCCAGCCCAGGGTGTCGCGCGCCAGCTGATTGAGCGCGACGATGGTGCCGCTATCGGGCTCGACGGCCAGCATCGGTAGCGGCGCGAGCCGGGTCATCTCGGCCAGCAGCGAGGACGTAGTCAGTTCGGTCGTCATATCCTGGATTGGCCGCCAGAGATGCGATCCCCTGCACGCTGGCAACCTGCCGGCCTTGCTGCCGGCTTACTGGTCAGGTTTTGCGGTGGTACACGACAAAACTATAGGCAAAATCGGCCGCCTGCCTAGTTTCGCGTTGTATTTCTGCAAATTGCTCACGCGGCCAAACCGGAAAATGCGCGTCACCTTCGAAATCAGCGTCGATTTCGGTCAGGTAGAGCCGATCGGCCAGCGGCAAGGCTTCGCGGTACAGCGTGGCACCGCCGATCAGGAATACCTCGGGCACATCACCCGCCGCAGCCAGGGCATCCGCCACCGAATGCACCACGGTGACGCCGTCGGCCTGCCAGTTGGCATCGCGCGTCACTACGATATTGTGGCGGCCGGGCAAGGGCCGGCCGATCGAGTCATAGGTCTTGCGCCCCATGATGATCGGCTTGCCGGTGGTGGTTGCCTTGAAATACTTGAGGTCATCCGGCAGATGCCAGGGCAGGGCGTTGTTGATGCCCACGGTGTGGTTGCGGGCGAGGGCGGCGATCAGGGAGAGCATGGGTAGTCTTTCGTAACCCAGATGTGGCGCAGTAATCCGGGCGATTTGCAAAATTCACTCGTTGGTGCTTTGCAAAATTTTGTTAACAGAATCTCGACCTGTTTTGCTGAGAAAGGGCCTTAACGTGGAAAATGGCAGTACATGACTGTAAAAGCATGGTCTGAGTGAGCGACCTGCCTCGGGCTGTTTTGGTAGGAAGCGAAACCCATCTTTGTCCAGGCTAATTTCATATCCTTCGGAATGGATGTCGATATAATCATGGGCAAATTCCCCGCAGTCTTTTTTGTCGTAGCGTAGCTTACTGTTGGTTATGATCTTGGATGCTTTGGCGGAAAGGCAGTTGCGTGGATTGAATGAACTGTCGCAAACCAGGTATTCATCGGCTTGGGTATCCAATTTTGTTTTGAACCATTTCCAAAGATCTTCCGATTCTCCTGTTTCAATGTCGTGGGTCTTTAGCGATGTGGCGAAAAGTGGATGTGCTCCACCGCAGTAGCCCTCGAGAGATACGGACCAAGATATCCACTGAGAGCCCCAATAGCGAAGTGCAGATTGTGTTGAGTAGCCTCCTTCTAGGGGGGCTGTGCGAAATTTGCAGTCAAAACTCTCAGCTATATCTTGCTGCAGAGAATTCCGGAAAAATTGATTGAGAGGGCTTGTGCCACTCACAGGGTCCAATAGCTCAATGGTGGAAACACTCTTGTTAAGAGCGTAGAGAAGTCGATAGGGCTTGGACATGAATTGTCTCTGGGGGCTGCTGCCGATTGCCTGTATCGCTACTTTTGGTGCGTAGTACACGCTTGCCGGGCATGCATCTCCAGCATCTTTAGGTACCTTGACTTTGCTAAGCTGGAAAGCAACCTTTTTCTTGTTGGTCGCATTGATGCGCACGCCGACAAGGCGATGAGGCGTGAATGTGTTGATTTTCCAGGTTATGTTGCTGTCGGAGCGGCTTGGGGTGATTGATTCTGCCCAGCTGTTCACTCCCTTTTCTTGGTGGTTTAAATAGCGATCTTGCAAATCTCGTAGGTTGTAGTATCGGGAGTCGTAGTCGAAACAGGCGATGGTTTGCTGTCCACCTAGCGTGCCCCGCCACACGCCTGTGATCGCGGCGCCTTCGGTTTGTGCAGCGAATGCCCAGCTTCCGATAATTAAGAAAATAGATAGCTGATATATGGCACGGAAGGTCATTTTCACAACTTAGACTGCCACCGGCGCCTTGATAGCAGGATGGCTCTCATACCCTTCCAGGGTGAAGTCTTCAAACTTGAAGCCAAAGATATCCTTTACCTCCGGGTTCAGCTTCATGGTCGGTAGTGGCAGCGGCTGGCGTGCCAGTTGCAGCTGCACCTGTTCCATATGATTCGAATAGATATGGCAATCGCCACCGGTCCAGACGAAATCGCCGGGCTGCAGGCCGCAGACCTGTGCCACCATCAGCACCAGTAGTGCGTAGGAGGCGATATTGAACGGCACGCCGAGGAACAGGTCGGCGCTGCGCTGGTAGAGTTGGCAGCTGAGCTTGCCGTCGGCCACATAGAACTGGAAGAAGGCATGGCAGGGCGGCAGGGCCATGTTTTCGATTTCGCCGACATTCCAGGCCGATACGATCAGTCGGCGAGAGTCGGGGTTCTTTTTGATCTGCTCGATCAGCTGGCTGATCTGGTCGATATGGCGGCCATCAGCAGCAGGCCAGGAGCGCCATTGCACGCCATACACCGGGCCGAGGTTGCCTTGCGCGTCGGCCCATTCGTCCCAGATGCTGACGCCGTTTTCCTTCAGGTAGGCGATATTCGAGCCGCCCTTCAGGAACCACAGCAGCTCATGGATGATGGATTTGAGATGCACCTTCTTGGTCGTAACAAGCGGAAAGCCTTCGCTGAGATTGAAGCGCATCTGATGACCGAATACCGATTTGGTGCCGGTGCCAGTACGGTCGGTCTTTTCGGTGCCGTGATCCAGCACGTGTTGCAACAGGTCGAGGTAGTTACGCATGGCAGGTATTCCGAAGGCTGGGTGGCTTTGCAGCAAGTTCAAAGCGCAGTAAGCCGGCGATTTTATCAGCTTGGCCGCCGGGCGCGACTGCCGCTTGCCTGTCGGGTGGCTTGCACATCGATATTGACCCGCAGCAATGGCAAGGGGCTAGCCGGGCCGGAATGGCCGTGACAGGCTGCCTATTTGATGCCGGGGTGAAGCTTTTGATAGCGCCGCCGCTCCTCAACGGTAAGCAGCGCTTCATATTCACTTCTTACCGACTCTTCCAGCTGCGCATGATCATCGAGCCTGTCTACATCGGCGATCAGCGCTTCCCCTATCGGCGTGCGATTGCACGAAACATGGCCGGGCAGTAGCTGGCCGCTGCCTTGTATCGGCAAGAACGTCAACGTGGGAAGCTCAGGGTGCTTGCGACGCAAGTATTCGACTTCGGAGGTGTAGCCAAGGGTCAGATCGAAGCGACCCTTGCTGAGCAAGCTCAGCAGATTGCTCAGCGAAGCCTCGCCGGTTTCCTGGAAGTAGCGAAGGGCATCGGGCTGGCGCTGCTGTATCTGCTGGAGCTGGCTATCAATGGCCGAGCCAAAGCGGCGGCGCGGATGCAGGCCGATGAGATGCTGACCATTTGCCACCGCCTTCACCAGCGAGATGTCTTCACCTGCTTGCGCCGCGCCGAGCGATTTGGCCACATCGGGCAGGGCAATCAGCCGCGGCGGTAACAGGTACTGATACGGGCGCCGACTGAAGCGGGCGAACACTTCGCGCTCGGCATTCTTGAACATGGTGATGGCACACATCGGCTGATCACTGCGCCGCATCATTTCTTCACGCCTTTGCACGCTGACTTGTTCAACCACATGCTGGTATTGCGGGAAGTGGCGGATCAGCGCTTCGCGGTAGTGATCGGCAATGCCCTCGCCCTTGTCCTTGCCGCTGGCAATCTCATATGGCGGGAAATCATGGACCAGCCAGCGTATGACTGGCATGGGCGCAGCGTTTGCCAAACTGGCGCAGGCGAGAAGCAAGAGCAGCTGGGCGGCATGCATGGGATATGCCCCGAGGCGGCAATGAACTTCTACACGTTAGCACAGTGTTGTTGCGATGCACCCAAGCTGATCACCAATGACGATATCTTGGGCGACCGCCTGTCAGGCATCGCGGCGGCCAGCGAGTGCGCTGCAGCACGGCCTGCCGGCTTACCGCAGCTGCTCGTGCTGGCGCTGGGTATGTCGGGCGAAATTGTCCAGAATCGCCTGCCAGCCGCTACGTTGCTGCGCCTCGGAATGGGTCTGTTCTGCTTCGAAGGTGACGGTAACCGTGGTGGCGGAGCCCGTCGCGGCAAATTCGACCTTTGCGCTGCGCTCGCCAAAGCGGTATTCAATCAGCTGTTGCGGCTCGATCCTGGTGTATTCCCCGGCAAAGTCAAAGCCAAACGAGCCGTCCTTTGCTTCCATGCGCGAGCAGAATTTGCCGCCAACGCGCAGGTCGACCGTGGCGCTAGTGGTGTGCCAGTCGTCCGAGGCTGCATTCCAGACCTTGATGTCTTCCGGGCTGGTGTAGCGAGCCCATACGACTTCTATCGGAGCGTAAACCTCGGTGGATACAGTGATTTTCATGGCAATGCCCTGGATGTGGTGTGATGAAGTGCAATGCGCCGGCTTAGGCCGGGCATAAGGCGCTGAATGCGGCAAGGCGCGATCGATCCTGCTCGACACCGTGCAGCCGGGCCGTGGTGGCAAATTCCGTGTCTCGCTGGCCGGGTTTGCGACAATCCAGCTGCTGTGTGCGCTACCGGTATTGCCTAGCTGCCGATTTCCACGAACCGCGCCCGCTTCACATTGCAGAATAGCTCATAGTCGATGGTGCCAGCCGCTGTCGCGATCTCGCCGGCGGGCAGGCCTTCGCCCCATAGCCGTACCGGGCTGCCGACATCGGCCTGGGGCAGGGCGGTAATGTCGACGACCAGCATATCCATCGATACCCGCCCGATGATAGGGCAGCGCTGGCCTTGTACCAGCACCGGCGTACCACTTGGCACCACGCGCGGATAGCCGTCGGCATAGCCGCAGGCCACGACCGCCATACGGGTGGCGCGTTCGGTGACAAAGCGGGCGCCGTAGCCGATGGGCTCGCCGGCGGCCAGCTCGCGTACCGCGATGATGGCGCTGTCGAACTGCATCACCGGGCGTGGCCAGTCGGGTAGCTGGCGGTCCACCCCATTGCCGCCATACAGCATGATGCCGGCGCGGCCCCAGTCGCCATGGGCGGCGGGCCAGCCGAGAATGCCGCCGGAGTTGGACAGGCTGGTTTCTACCGGCAGGCCGTCGATGGCGGCGCGGAATGCCGCAACCTGCTCGGCCGTTGCGGGGCAGTCGAGTTCATCAGCGCGGGCAAAGTGGGTCATGGCGAGCACCTTGCCGACCTTGCCGGTGGCCAGCAGCCGCGCATGGGCGGCGCGGAATTCGCCGGGCGCCATGCCCAGCCGGTGCATGCCGCTGTCGATCTTGGCCCAGATGGTGAGCGGGGCGGCGAGGCTGGCGGCTTCGATATCGGCGATCTGCGCGCTGCTGTGCAGGGCGCTCCACAGATCATGCCGGGCAATATCGGCCAGCTCGCTGGCGTCAAACCAGCCTTCCAGCAGCAGGATGGGTTTCTTGATGCCCGCTTCACGTAGTTGGATCGCCTCCTCGATGGCCGCCACGCCAAAGCCGTCGGCAATATCCTCCAGCGCCCGCGCGCAGCGCAGCGCGCCGTGGCCATAGGCATTGGCCTTGACGATGGCCAGCACCCGCCCGCCATGCAGGCGCTTGGCCAGCAGATAGTTGTAACGCAGGGCGGCAAGGTCGATGGTGGCAGTCAGTGGGCGGCTCATGGTACGGGGCTTTGTTAGGTGGTGGTTTGGTCAGGCATGGCTGTTAGGGGGCTTGGCCTTGCCTGAGATAACAAGTAATTGGCGAATGGCTAGATCGACATTCATTCCGACAGGGTTTTTGGTCGTGGTGCGTGTGGTTTCAACCGCTGTTTACCAAGATCCTGTGCATGCGGCGCCTGCGTAACGATGCGGTGCTGATCAACCAGCCCTCTCTCCAGCGAGGGGAGAGGGGGAAGCAAGGTGACCCAGGTCTTCGTAGTGCTTAGCCCTAATATGTTTCATGCCAACTAGCATTCGAGCGAGGCACTGCACATGGGTAGGTCACCCTGTGCACCCTCTCCCCTCGCGGGAGAGGGGCGGGGAGAGGGGTATGAATACGTACTGCATCTCACGGTTGCGTAAACAGCTTCAAGCGCTTCATGTCGGGTTGAATCCCGACCTACGAATCTGGACTGAAGCCGCTCCTACCTTGGGCTTAGCTGCTCAGCCGGCTGGCAATGGCGCGGCTGCCATAGCGGTCGATGGCAAGGCCTTCGATGCTGATTTCGGCCGGCTTGCCCAGCACCAGGTCGGCGACCAGCTTGCCGGAGCCGCAGGCCATGGTCCAGCCCAGGGTGCCGTGGCCGGTGTTCAGGCTCAAGTTGGCATAGGGGGTGGCGCCCACGATCGGCGTGCCATCGGGAGTCATCGGTCGCAGGCCGGTCCAGAATTCGGCGGCGGCGACATCGCCACCAGTCGGGAACAGCGAGTTGACCACCATCTCCAGGGTCTCGCGGCGGCGAGGGTTCAGCGACAGATCGTAGCCCATCAGCTCGGCCATGCCGCCGACGCGGATACGTTGATCAAAGCGGGTGATGGCGATCTTGTAGGTCTCGTCAAGCACGGTGGAAACCGGCGCGCCATCGGGATCGGTGATCGGAATGGTCAGCGAATAGCCCTTGGTCGGGTAGACCGGAATATCGAGCCCGAGGTCGAGCACCATCTGGCGACTGAAGCTGCCCAGCGCCACCACATAGTGATCGGCCACCAGCTTTTCGCCATCGAGCAGTACCACGCCGGCGATGCGCTGATCGCTGCTCACCTCAAGATGGTCTACCACCGTGCCAAAGCGGAACTGCACCCCGAGGGCTTCGGCGCGGCGCGCTAACTCGCGGGTGAACAGATTGCAGTCGCCGGTTTCGTCATTGGGCAGGCGCAGGCCGCCCACTACCGTGCCGGGCACCTTGGCCAGTGCCGGTTCGGCGCCAACGCAGCCGGCTTCGTCGAGCAATTCGAACGGTACGCCGCAGGCTTCCAGCACCTTGGTGTCGCGCGCTGCGCCATCGAGCTGGTACTGGCTGCGAAATAGCTGCAAGGTGCCGCCGGTGCGCTCTTCGTAGTGGATGCCGATATCGGCGCGCAGTGCGCGCAGGCAGTCACGGCTGTATTCCGACAGCCGCATCATGCGCTCCTTGTTCAACGCATAGGCATCGTCGGTACAGTTGGCCAGCATCATCGCCTTCCAACGCCACTGGAACAGGCTGCCATCGGGGCGGATCGCCAGTGGTGCGTGGCGCTGGAACAGCCATTTGGCCGCCTTTTGCGGAATGCCGGGCGCCGCCCATGGCGTGGAGTAGCCAGGAGAAATCTGCCCGGCATTGGCAAAGCTGGTTTCCATGGCCACGCCGCTCTGGCGCTCCAGTACGGTGACGCTGGCACCGGATTTCGCCAGGAAATAGGCGGTTGCCACGCCTATCACCCCACCGCCAAGCACGATTACATTCATCTGGTTTCGCCCAAAAATCGCTGAAAGAGAATTCGCGCAGTCTATTGCGCAATCGGCCAAAAGTGCTGCTAAGTACAATATGAAAATTAGGGGTATTTCTGGTTAAATCCAGATTTCACAGGAAAAACTCTGGAAATGACTGCTGTGCGTGAGCTGGACCGTATCGACCGTAAGATTCTTACCCTGCTGCAGCAGGACGGCCGCATGGCGCTGACCGAGCTGGCGGAGAAGGTGGGGCTGTCCACCACCCCAACCTCGGAGCGGGTCAAGCGGCTGGAGCGCGAAGGGGTGATTGCCGGCTATTACGCCCGCCTCAACCCGCGCGCCGTGGCTTGCGGCCAGCTGGTATTCGTGGAGCTGCGCCTTGCCGCCAAATCGGCGGAAATCTTCGACCAGTTCCGCCGCGAGGTGATGAAGCTGCCCAATATCGTCGAATGCCATCTGGTGTCGGGCGACTTCGATTACCTGGTCAAAGCGCGCATTTCCGATATGTCGCAGTACCGGATGCTGCTCGGAGACATCCTGCTCAACCTGCCCGGCGCGGTGGAATCGCGCTCCTATGTGGTGATGGAAGAGGTCAAGGAGACCTTGGTGCTGCCGGTGCCCACTGCCTGAGGCGCGTCAGGCGGCGGGCTGTCGTGGCTGCGTTGCCGTTCCACATGCGGCTCAATAGAACACCAGGTTCAGGACATTGTCGTCCTTGTCGGCAAACACCTGCAGATTCAGCCCGCTCGGGTAGCCGAGCACCTTGCTGAGCAGGCTGCCGATTTCGCAGGAATACACATCCATGGCGCCACTGGCCTCGGTTTGCGGTTTGCCGCCGATCATGTAGCAGTTCGACGGCAGCATGCCTTGGATATCACCGCGTGCTACCGCCTTGTCGCCAAGGTCCAGGGTCATCGCCTTGCCGCAGCTCAGGCCCGCAGGATAGGCATTCTGGCAAAGCTGGAAGACCGGTTTATTGACCGGGGTGTCTTTCGGCTTGCTGGCCGTGGCAGCCTGGGCGGCGCCAGCAAACACGGCGAGGGCGACAAGGGTAAGGGCAAGACCGTGGCGCTTCATGGCAAATCCTCCTGGGTTCTGGCTTGGCGGGGAACTACCCAGCCAAGCTAGACCAGTGGATGTATGCCTGCAAGGCGGAAAAGGCCTTGCCGATCAATGGAATAGGCGAGCTTAAACCGTGGCCAGCTGTGCACGCATGGCGGCGATGGTGGCCTGGTAGTCCGGCGTGCTGTAGATCGCTGAGCCGGCCACAAAGGTATCGGCGCCGGCAGCGGCGATTTCGGCGATGTTGTCCACCTTCACGCCGCCATCGATTTCCAGCCAGATTTCGCGGCCGCTGCGTGCGGTATAGGCATCGATGCGGCGGCGGGCTTCGCGCAGCTTGTTCAGGGTTTGTGGAATGAATTTCTGCCCGCCAAAGCCGGGGTTCACGCTCATCAGCAAGATCATGTCCAGCTTGTCCATCACATGATCGAGATAGTGCAGCGGCGTGGCCGGGTTGAATACCAGACCGGCCTTGCAGCCAGAATCGCGGATCAGGCCAAGGCTGCGGTCGATATGCTCGCTGGCCTCCGGGTGGAAGGTGATGATATTGGCGCCAGCGCGGGCAAAGTCGGGAATGATGCGATCGACCGGCTTGACCATCAGATGCACATCGATCGGCGCATCGGTACAGGGGCGGATCGCTTCGCACACCAGCGGGCCGATGGTCAGGTTCGGCAC
>NZ_JAYRLZ010000397.1:0-2754 GCF_041904975.1 Chitinimonas sp.
CTGGCCGGCTTCGTCATACCAGGCGGGAATCTGGTGACCCCACCACAGCTGGCGGCTGATGCACCAGTCCTGGATATTGTTCATCCACTGGTTGTAGGTATTCACCCAGTTTTCCGGATAGAACTTCACCTGGCCCGAAGCCACGGCTTCAATCGATTTCTCGGCAATGGTCTTGCCGGTCGGGTCATCCTTGCCCACCCGGCTCATCGCCATAAACCACTGGTCGGTCAGCATCGGCTCCAGCACCGAGCCGGTACGGTCGCCCTTGGGCACCATCAGCTTGTGCGGCTTCACTTCGCCCAGCACACCCGCCGCTTCCAGATCGGCGACAATCAGCTTGCGCGCATCCTTCACCCGCAGGCCGGCATAGGCGGCTGGCAGCGGCAGGGTGCCCAGCACCGTGCCATCGAGCGCAAATACCTGCGCTTCGGCCAGGATGGTGGCTTGCAGGCTCATCACATTGATCAGCTGGGTGTTGTGGCGCTTGCCCACCTGATAGTCGTTGAAGTCATGGGCCGGGGTGACCTTGACCACGCCGGTGCCGAATTCCTTGTCGACATAGCTGTCGGCAATGATGGGGATTTCGCGCTGGGTCAGCGGCAGGATCACCGTCTTGCCGATAAGGGCGGTGTAGCGCTCGTCCTCCGGGTGCACCATCAGTGCCACGTCGCCGAGCATGGTTTCCGGCCGGGTAGTGGCAACGGTGAGGTGGCCGCTGCCATCCTTGAGCGGATAGCGGATATGCCACATCGAGCCGTCTTCTTCGACGTTTTCCACTTCCAGATCGGAAATCGAGGTGCCCAGCACCGGGTCCCAGTTCACCAGGCGCTTGCCACGGTAGATCAGGCCCTGCTCATACAGGCGCATAAAGGCCTCGCTGACCGTCTCGGAGCGAGCCGCGTCCATGGTGAAGTATTCCTGCGACCAGTCGACCGAGCAGCCCATGCGGCGCATCTGGCCGGTAATGGTGCCGCCGGACTTTTCCTTCCATTCCCATACTTTTTCGATAAAAGCATCGCGCCCGAGGTCATGGCGGCTGATCTTCTGCTCGGCCAACTGGCGCTCCACCACGATCTGGGTGGCGATACCGGCGTGATCGGTACCCGGCACCCACAGGGTGTTGTGGCCCTTCATGCGGTAGTAGCGGGTCAGGCCATCCATGATGGTCTGGTTGAAGGCGTGACCCATATGCAGGGTGCCGGTGACATTGGGCGGCGGCAGCTGGATGCTGAATGAGGGCGCGCTCGCATCCATGCTCGGCTTGAAATAGCCGGCGGTTTCCCAGTGTTGGTACCAACGGCGTTCGATATCGCCGGGTTCAAAGCTCTTGGCCAGTTCCATGGTGGTCTAATCGTTCGTGTCGCAAAGCCGCTGATTATAAGCGGGAATCACGAACGAATTGCGGCTGGCACACCGGCAAGACCAAGTTCAATGCCTAGCACGACCACCAGCCCGGGGCAGCCGGTCCGGCCAGGCGGTGCGACAAGCCAAGCCAGCCGCCCTTGACTGGCCGCGCCTGCGCTTACCAAGCTTTCATGCCGTATTTGGCCAGTATCTTGTCCAGCTCGCCACTCTGGCGCAGCTTCTCTGCCGTGGCATTGACCGCCTTGACGATATCGGCAGCCTTTGCATGCTTGGCGCCAACACCGATATACAGCGGGTTGCTCGGCATACAGCCGGCCAGCACCACGCCCTGAAGCTCCTTGATGGACTTGCGGGCGTACTCGAGTACCGAGGGGTTTTCCACCAGGGCGGTAATCCGGTGTGCTTTCAGTTTCTTGACATTGGCATCGAGCGGATTGTCGCCGGTAATCGGCTGGATTCTCCCGGGATTTGCCTTGGCCCACTTCATGAAATCATCGGCGTATTCATAGCCCGACGCGGTGCCCACCGAGGCCAGGCGAGAGAGATCGGCCAATGCGTGATACTTGAAACTGTCGCCCTCATTCACAAAGAAACAGGTGGCATCCAGACCCATCTTGTCGCTGACCAGCAGCCCATCGCGATCACCATCGGTCAAACCGACCACGGCTGTGATCTTGTCCGCGCGCACCTCTTCCAGCGCCCGCGCCCAGGGCATCAGCTTGTAGTCCACCTTATTGCCGGTCGCCTTGGCTGCCTGATCCAGAATCTCGATCATATAACCGGGGTTGGCGCTGCCCGGCTCGCAGTTATACGGGCACCAGGTATCGGCACGCACCGACCACACCTCGGCCTTGGCGGTGCTGCTCAACAGAACGACAAATAGAAAAACCATCTGGACCAAGCGCAACATTGAAGTTCCTCCCCGTTCGTGTAGATGGCGGCAGCAACAACCACCGGCTCCACACAGTAAAGGCCACCCCTTGCCTGCTTGCCAAGGTGAAACAAGGTCAGTGCGCACACTGCCGATATGGCACCGCGGTCGCCGGCCTGCTGGCTACAGTAAACTGATGGAATGCGCCATTTCCCCCTTCCCCCTGCCAAGCGCAGCCAGACCCTGTGGCTGGGCTTGTTCTGCCTGATGCTGCTGGCCGTGCTGGCCATTGCCAGCGGCACCGTCGCCATTCCGCCCTGGCGCATTCCTGCCTTGTTGGCCGGCAATCTGAGCGGCGAGCAGGATGAAATCTGGCAGAGTGTCTTGCTGTCGCTGCGATTGCCACGCCTGTTGCTTGCCCTGGCCACCGGCAGCGCGCTGGCCATTGCCGGTTGTGCGCTGCAGGCGGTGTTCCGCAACCCGCTGGCCGAGCCCGGGCTGATCGGCGCCTCCAGTGG
>NZ_JAYRLZ010000398.1:0-2748 GCF_041904975.1 Chitinimonas sp.
GGGTGACTTCTTCCTCGCGCACCTGCTCGGGCGACATATAGGCTGGCGAGCCGACAAAGCCATGCAGCTGGGTTTGCTGGGAATTGACGGCAATGGCGGCGCCGAAGTCGGTGACCTTGACGCCGCCGAGCTTGGGCCGCAACAGATTGGCCGGCTTGAGATCGCGGTGCACCAGGCCAAGACGTTGCGCATAGTCCAGCGCATTGCAGCATTTGAATGCCAAGTCGAACACCTCGCCGACCGGCAGCAGGTTATCGGCGCTGACATGGTTATCCAGCGCCCGACCCTCGACATATTCCATCACCACATAGGGGCGCTCGGCATCGATATCGGCGTCGAGCATGCCTACCAGATGCGGATGGCGCAGCCGGCCGACCAGGCTGGCTTCATTGCGCAGAAACTGCCGGAAGCGCCGCGCCTGCGGGCTATCTTGCAACAGGCTGGCATGAGCCAGTTTCAGCGCCACCGCGCCGCCAGCAAAGCCATCGCGCGCCAGGTACACCACGCCGGTGGCGCCACGACCAAGCTCGCGCTCGATCCGGTATTTGCCGATTTTGTCTGGGATATCGTTCACAGCTCTGTCCAATACAATGCGCGGCGTCGCGCGATGGGGTTCGGTCCGGGCCAGCGTCACGAGCCGGCTCCGCTGGCGCACACCGGGCAGGCCGGGTCACGTCGGAAACGCAGATTACGCCATTGCTGGCTGCGCATATCCACCGTGGTCAGCAACCCCAGCGGGATGCCCGGCATGCCGATCAATAACTTGAGCGCCTCGGCCGCCTGCAGCGCACCGATCACCCCGACCAGTGGCGCAAACACGCCGAAAGTGGCGCAGGGGCCGTCGCTGGCCTCACCCGCCTCGTCAAACAGGCAACGGTAGCATGGGCTATCGGCCTGCCGCGTATCAAACACGGCAAACTGGCCATCAAAACGCACCGCGGCGCCAGACACCAGCGGCTTCTTGAGTGCGACGCAGGCGCGGTTCACCGCGTGGCGGGTCGGAAAGTTATCCGAGCAATCAAGCACCACATCGGCCTTCGCTACGGCAGCCAGTAGCGCCTCGCCAGCCAAGCGCTGTGGCAAGGTGAGTACGTCTACCTGCGGATTGATCGTCGCCAAGGTCTGCTTTGCCGATTCAACCTTGAGCTGACCGAGGCTTTCCTGGCGGTGCACAATCTGCCGCTGCAGATTGCTCAGCTCCACCGTATCGGCATCGGCAATCAGCAGGCGCCCTACCCCGGCCGATGCCAGATACAACGCAGCAGGAGAGCCGAGGCCGCCGGCGCCGACAATCAGCGCGCTGGCGGCGGCAAGCCGCTGCTGCCCTTCGATGCCGATCTCGTCGAGCAGGATATGCCGGCTATAGCGCAGCAATTCATCGTCGGTAAAGTCGCGGCCAATCGCAGCCATGCTGCTCCTCCTGGAAAAACAACGCCGCCTGGCAGGCGGCGAATGATCTTACCGGGATTGGGCGCAAGGTGGCAGCGATCTCAGGGAAACTTCTTCAAAGCGAGGCCAATGGTTGCTGCGCCCTGTTGCAGATATTGCAGATCCTGTTGGGTCCAGTCATGTTCATGGGCGGTCTGCTCGCAACTGAGCACGCCTACCAGGCTGCCGGCCACATCGATCACTACATCGAGCCGGGAGTAGATATTGAGTGGCTCCAGGTAACCTTCGGAAAAGCAGGCGGTGGCGGGATGCTGCCTGGCATTGGGCGCCACCAGAATGCGGCCTTCACGCATCGACTCGAAATAGGGCTGGAAATCGTCTTCGTGCAGCACCATGCCGCTGGTCCATTGGCCATCACCGGCGTCGTAAAGGGTTTCGCACACCAGGCTGTCTTGCAGCGCCCCCTGGTAGAACCAGATGCCGGCGCGGCTGGCTGCGATCTCCTGTACCAGCGCACGGGCGAGCATCTGCATGAACTTGTAGCGGTCCAGCTTGCCCTCGCCTATCAGCTTGAACAGGTTCAGTAAGAGGCTAGCGTCGTGCATCGTGCATTCTCCCAGTCAGCATGAACCGTTATAGGTGCTCGGGCCCAGAAAAGCGAAACCCGCCAGTGGCGGGTGTTCGCTTTGTCAATCAAGGGCTTGCCATCAGGATGCCGGGGTGTTGTTACGGACTATCACCTGCTGCACCTTCAATACATTGAGTGCCTGTTGCAGCTGGAAGTCTTTCTTCACCGAAATCTCGCCCGGGCGCAGCGGCGTGTCGGCATCATCTTCTGCCTTGTCGGACTGCGGCTTGCCATCCTTGGTTTTGCCGTCCTTGGCCGGGCGCTGCGTCTTGCCCGCATCAAGCTTGGCCTCTGGCTGATCGGCCTTGGCTTCGTCCGGCTTGGCCTCGCCCTGCGGATTGCTCAGGTGGTGTTCCAGATCCGCCTCACGCACGCGCAGCGCTTCGCGATTCACGCCGTTGACGGTGGTTTCGGCGGCTTCGACATCCGGCACAATGCCCTTGGCCTGGATGGAGCGGCCATTCGGGGTGAAGTAGCGGGCGGTGGTCAGCTTGATGGCGGCATCCTTGCTCACCGGCAAAATGGTTTGCACCGAGCCCTTTCCGAAAGTCTTGGTCCCCACCAGCACCGCACGCTTCTGGTCTTGCAAGGCACCAGCAACGATTTCGGAAGCCGATGCGGAACCGGCATTGACCAGCACCACCAGCGGCACCGTCTTCAAGCCCTTGGGCAGTTCCTTGACCGCCTTGGCGTAGTAGTCTTTCGACGCGCTCATCTTGATCTTGGAATCG
>NZ_JAYRLZ010000399.1:0-2733 GCF_041904975.1 Chitinimonas sp.
CGGTATGCGGGAACATATTCACCACGCCGCTTGATTTGAGGGTGTAGCCCGTCACATTGACCAGCACATTGGCGTCGCGCGCCAAGGTGGCGGGGTTGCAGCTGACATAGACGATGCGCTTGGGGCCATGCTCGCTTGAAATCGACTTGCACACTTCCATGGCGCCATCGCGCGGCGGGTCGATCAGCATGCGGTCGAAGTGGCCGAGGCCGGCCATGATTTCTTCGGTCATCTCGAACAGATTGGCGACCTGGAATTCGGTGCGCTCGGCCAGGCCATTCTTGACCGCATTTTCGCGGGCGCGCTCGACCAGCTGCTGGCTGCCTTCAATCCCCAGTACCGTCGCGCCCTTGCGGGCAATGGGCAGGGTGAAGTTACCGAGGCCGCAGAACAAATCGGCAATGCGCTCGCCCGGTTGTGGGTCCAAGAGGCGCAGGGCGCGGCCGACCAGCACGCGGTTGATATGCGGGTTGACCTGAGTGAACTCGGTCGGCTTGTAGGGCATGACAATGCCGAACTCGGGCAGGCTATAGCTGAGCTGCGGCGCATCGAGCGGATAGAAGGGGTAGGCCGTATCCGGGCCCTTGGGCTGCAGCCAGAACTGCACCTGGTGCTGGTCGGCAAAGCGGCGCAGCAGCGCCTCGTCGGCCTCGTTCAAGGGTTCCATCACGCGCAGGACCAGCACATCGACATGCTCGCCCAGGGCGATTTCGATTTGCGGCATGCGCTCGCGAATCGACAGATGCATGACCAGCTCACGCAATGGCAGCAGCAGGTCCGACATCTTGGGCGGCAGGATTTCGCAGCGGCTCATGTCGGCGATAAAGCTGGAGCGCTTTTCATGAAAGCCGACCAGCACCGTGCCTTTTTTGGCGACGTAACGGGCCGACAGGCGCGCGCGATGGCGATAGCCCCAGGTCGGGCCATAGATCGGCGTCATCATGGTTTGCGGCTTCACTTCGCCGATACGGCTGAGGCTGTCCTCCAGCACCCGTTGTTTCACCGCCACCTGGGCGCCAGCGTCGGCATGCTGCATCGAACAGCCGCCGCACACGCCATAGTGCTGGCACTTGGGGCGCACCCGCATAAAGCTGTCGTTGAGAATGCGTACCGCCTGGGCGTTTTCGAATGTCGGCTTTTTGCGATAGCTCGAATATTCGACTTGTTCAAACGGCAGGGCGCCATCGATAAAGATGGTCTTGCCATCCACGCGGGCGACACCGTGGCCTTCGTAGTCCAGGGATTCAACGGTGGCGACGGGATTGCGACGGGCTTCGGTCATGATGGCGGCTGGCTGCGTGAGAAAAGCCGCGCATTATAACCGCTTGAGAATACTGGGAAAGCGGCGATGCATTTGCCGGCAGGCGCGCGTTCACATGCGCCGTCTGGCCGGCTCTGAATTGGTGCAAAGCCAACAATTGCCAAGGGTGGGCAACCATGCAGCCGGGCAGGCTGTGATAGATTGCCGCCCTGCGGCGCCGCACCCGGCTTTGCGCCGGCTAGCGCGCCATGCTGGTCCGGTTTTCCCCGATACACACTGGAGAGTAGGAATGAGCAAGAAGATGCGACTGATCGCCCAGGGCGCCTGCCTCGCGGCCATGATGACGGCAGTGAGCTATGCAGAGACGCTGCCGGTACAGATCCTCAGCGCCACGGTGAAAGACCAGCGCATTGCCGGCGCCACGGTGATCGTGCAAAAAAATGGTGCACAGTCGGCTACGGCCACTACCGATGCCCAGGGCATGGTGAATCTGAATACCTCGTTTGCCGATGCCGATGATGCGCTGATCATCGTCAAGAAGCCCGGCTACTCGAATCTGGTGGCCAAATGCCCGTGCAAGGGCATGACCTATGCCGTGAGCCCGGTAATGAAGAACCTGGACGGCCTGCGCGTGGTGCTCAACTGGGGCGCGACGCCGGCTGATCTTGATTCGCATATCGCCTTCCCCGGCGCGCATATCTTCTGGAACCGCAAGAGTGCGCCGCGTGCCGACGCCAATCTGGATGTGGACGATACCGATGGCTTTGGCCCGGAAACCATCACCATCGAGAAAAAGCATGTTGGCCAGAATTATGTGTATGCGGTGCATGACTACACCAATATGTCCAAGCCAAGCTCAACTGCGCTAAGCCGCAGTGGCGCCAAGGTGATGGTATATATCGGCCAGTCCCTGGTGCGCTCTTACTATGTGCCGCGCGATGTACCGGGCAATCTGTGGACGGTATTCCGCATTACCGGCGAGGGTGAGTTCCAGGATATCAACACCATGCGCGGCACCAATACCGATCCGGACCGCGTGCTGGGCAGCGTCGAGAACTACCTTGATGCCGCAACCCGGGTGGATGCACAGCAGGTCAGTGGTGGCGATGCCGACAATGCCAAATCGCTGAACCGCGCCGGCGAGCAGGCCTACCACGCCGGGGACCTGGAGCGCTCGATCGAGCTGTACCAACAGGCGATCAACCTCGACCCGAACTACGGCCAGGCGTATAGCAATCTTGGTCTTGCCAACCAGAAGGCCGGCCGCACCGCCGAAGCGATCTGGGCCAACCGCAAGGCAATTGCCCTGGCCAGTGGCGCGACCGCCGCGACGGTGCGTGCCAGCTCGTATTTCAATATCGGCCGCATCTATGAAGAGGCGGGCCAGTTCGACGATGCGCTGGTCCAGTTCGAGTCGGCCAAGCGTGAGAAGGCCAATCCGGCTTACGACAAGGCGATCGCCCGGGTGAAGG
>NZ_JAYRLZ010000088.1:0-15332 GCF_041904975.1 Chitinimonas sp.
GTCTCTGACTTGGCCTCTGCTTTGTTCTCAATGCTCTCGTAGATTTCCTACAGATAGCCATGGCTCTTCAAGGGCAGCTGCAACTTGCCCGCATCACGTAACGCCAACATTTGCTGAATCGCCTCGCTCCAGCATTCCTTCGGGACAATCCATGCCCGGCCATTACGTTCGAATCGGTTATCGCGCACTGCGGGCAACAGCTCGGACAGAATCGTATTTACCCGTTCGAAGGACAGATCACGGGCTGCTGGGCGGAACAAGCCAAGGTATTGAATCAATAACTTGCCGATAGGAGCTGGGAACTGCAGGGCAGTCAGAACGGCCTCCCGCGCACCTTCATGGTTGATCAGCACATCCAAACTGAACACCGCGCCGCAAGCCGGACATTTGGTTTTCATCAGTGCAAACGCTCCGACCAGTCGATAAAGCAACCCAACAGCTCAGCCCGCCACCAGCGTAAGGGCACACCCTGGACCGTCGTTGTCGTCATCCGGTCATAGCTGCGCGGCAGCTGCTTGAGATCGGAGCAGGCGGCGCCATGCAGAATGTGGATGCATGGTCGCCCAAACGCGCCATTTTCATAGGTAAGCACCACCAGACCATGGCGCTGTAGCCAGTCCATCGCCATCTGCAGAGAAATCAAGCCTTCTACAAGCTGGTGGTGCTTGGCTTGACGCCGTGCCTGTTCTGCCTTGGTGGCAGAAATTCTCTGGCGCTTGATCGCCTCATCCCACCACGACGGCGCCTTACGAATCTGGCCGGTGCGTTTCTTGTTACGCGCCTCGATCCCCATGTCATACCTCCCGAATTAGCGCTGCATTGATCTTGCTGGCACCCACTTGCGCCGCCTCATTCAGCAAAGTCGTCATCAAGTTATTCACCGCAAGCGGATAAGCGCGCGTGCCAGCGTCCTGCCCATTTCGACTGGGAATGAGCAACTGGGCACGTATGCCTTCCATCGCATCCTGATCAAGCAGCTCCTCAGGCTTCTTCCCCACAACCGCCAGCTTGAAACCGATGTATTCCGCCAGCTGGTTACCAGTCAGGGGCATCAGCTCTACCAGCTCGCAGCGCTGCACGACCTCTCGCACTTGCGGATCTCGTTCGCTGAGCTTGGCTTTCAGCTCTGGTTGGCCGATCAGAATGATGCTCAGCAGCTTGCGAAAGCCCAGCTCCAGCTCAAAAAAGCGCTTCAGATGCTTAAGCGTCGGAATCGACAAGCTATGCGCTTCCTCAATCACCAGGCAGTGCTTGTGACCGGCAACCGACGACTCTTTCAAAGCGTCGTGCAACTGCTTGAAGCGGGCCTCGGGGCTGTTCATCCGCTTGGCCAATGGCGCAACGCTGGTCATGATGGCCTCGGCAATATGGCTGGCTCGCAGCGACTTACCCTTTTGGTCGTTATCTTCCATACCAAGTACATATGGCTCGATCAGAATGGTCTTGTCGCTCTCGGCAATCAGCCGCTCTTCTAATTCACGGCGCAACGTGGATTTTCCGGCGCCACTCTCAGCCACTACAGCCAAGAACCCACCGTTTCGAGCGGTTTGCAGCATCGCTTCGCGGGCGTAGCGAATGTCCGGGTTGAAATACACCTGTTCGACTGAACCAATATCCATCTCGAAGGGATTCTGAACAATGCCCCAGTGCTTTTTCGCCGCTTGGGACAAACCTTGCTTACGCAGTACCATATCGTTGCTCTCTTTCTCGCTAGGTTGAGAGGTATCACCAGACCGGGCTGCGTTGACGCGCTGCTCGGTCTTCTCATTACCCTGACGGGGGACACCCACAGGGCGTTTGAACGCGGTTTTAATCTCTGCATTGCTGGCCCCGCGTTCGACTAGCCAGTCTTCTACCAGGCCGATCCAGGCCCCCCTGTCGATGGTCTTGGGCCAAATACCGTGATTAAGCAGTTGCGAAACCGCTGCCGCGCTCACACCAAGCAATTCCGCTAACTCGGTTTGCTGCGCGCCCAGGTCAATGATCAATTGCTTTAGGTTGAGCATCAGACCCCTCCCACCACGCGAAGCGCCATGCGCTCGGCCGCAACTGGCACCGAATGCCTGGATTGCCAGTCGCGGACAATCTGGTCGATCTGGTCCTCCGGTATGCCACTGGCAAATCGCGCTTCCAGCCAGGGCCGCATGGCAGCATCAAAATCGTGGCGCATGACTTTACGCAGACGTACCAAGCCAGCATCGATATCAAGGCGAACCGATTCCAGCACGGGAGCTGATGTCGTGATCTCGCTGCCGCGTTTTGGCAGGTAAGCAGGTAACTCCACTTGCTTCAGGTGACTGTGCGCATTCATTCCACCCGCATGGGCAAATGGCGCAATGTTTTTGTCCTTGTCCTTGGCGATGTCTTTGGCAAGTTTGTTGCCATATGCGAGGCGATCCAGCTGCTGGCCGCTACGTTCCACGTCCGTCGTGGACACAACAGCGAACGATTCACCCCACACTGCCGCCGATAGCGGTTTGCCATACGGGTCAAAGTCGCGTTCGGGCTGGACGCGGTACTCGATGTGCTGGCCGTCGTAGCGCGCAAATGAAACGGCCACCGCCATGTCCCCTTCGTAGATCAACGGTGACACCCACACCGTATCGCCAACATTCACACCGGCACAGCCATCCAACCGATACGCCTGGCTACGCTCGGCCTGCGGATGGCGATAACTGATCGACAGATCGCCTGCTACCTTGCGCTCGACCGAGGCACCACGCATCAGGTCCGCGCATACCTCGGAGCTGGGTAGCGTGCGCAACTGCTCGGCGGTAATGGTCAACCAAAGGTCGAGACGCGATACCGCGCTCCTGCCGGGGCGGCGCAGCCGTGTATCCTGATGCGGGATCAGATTGGCGTTGTAGGCAATCGCCCAGGCCTGGGCGGCTGCATTGAGCTGCTCGACCGTTTCAACTGGCTCAAACTTCAGCCGGCTTTCAAACTGGGTCTCGATCAGGTTGTTGGCCTGCTCAACGCCACCCTTGACGCGGGCATTGCCGGGCGCATGTTCAATCGTCTCGACGCCCAGTGCGGCACACAGGTTCTTGATCGCATGGGCACTATTGGCACTGCCCTTGTCCCACACCAGGATGCGCGGCACACCGTGCATCGGGTCGCCGTCCCGCTTGCCCCAGGCATGCATCAGAAAGCGATATAGGTTCTGCTGGCTCTCGCCGGCAGCCTCTACATACCAAGGCAACACGGCGGCGCTGGCAGCTTCGTACCAGGTATAGCGCCATACCTTGAACTTGACCTTGGCAAGGCCTTCCAGCTTGTTCTTGTAGAATTGATCCTCGCGGATCATGTACTGCTTACCCTTGAGGTAGTAGACAACACACAGCGACGGATCGACCTCATGCACATGGTTCACGTGCAAGGCGCGCATATGCACATGAGGGTTGGCAAGCTTCTGTTTGGCGACATCGAGTTTGCGATCACGCATCAAGCGATTGATCTGCGCATTGCCGACCGCGACGTTCAGTCCGTTCATCAGAGCCACCGAGGTAGCCACCGTAGTGGGCAGGATGGCCTTGCCATTTTTACGGACGGCAGTCTTTTTCATGGCCGCCACGTGCTCGACTACCTGTAGGTTCTGGCTGGTGGTGCCCTTGTCAGCACGGGGCTTGCGGCCAGACTTCCAGCCCACTTCGCGTTCCAGTGCCCGATACAGCGTCGGTACCGATATGCCCAGCTGCTCAGCCTCTGCCTTGGCGATCGCGGTGCCTTGTCCCCACGCTGCGGCGTCCATTCGGCAAGCCACCTGTCTGAGGTGCTCCAAGCGATTACGTTGCTCGGCATGCATAGTGTTCCCCCCTATGCCACTTCCATCGGGTCCGCCATATCAAAGCGTGGCGACTCGATGACATGGCTGAATTCTGCATACAAGGCGTGTTGCAAAGCGCCAACTTGCGAGGCAATACGATTCAGTGCGTCATGCAGGGTTAGCGCAATGGTCGCCTTGGCCGTGTCCTCTGGGGCGCTGGGGTCGCTCAGTTGCAAATTGGGCAAGGTGCCCTGGATTTCGGCCAACTTGGCAATGCACTCGGTGGTGCCGAGCACATAGTCGGCTGCTTCCGCATTGATTGCGGCGACCTGCTCATTCCATGGCCGCGAAACACGCAGGCGGCGGTCAAGCGCATTGAGCTTTTCTTCTTTGGCGTCGATTACACGTTGTTTCAGGCCAATATCCTCGCGGGCCTTGCGTAATGCCGCGCGCAACTCCTTCACGCTCATACTGGCCACATCGTCCAGCGTCAATTCACCTGTCTGGCCGGTCAGTTCCAGCTCTTCAATCTGCTCGTCATCGAGAACCAGCATTTCGAACAGCTTGGTCTGGTTGCCGATTGCTTTCAAAAGCGGCGGCGACACCGTATTTCCAAATTTCGATGCGGTCGCCATGAATCGCTGTGCGACACGCGGCTCAATACCCAGTACATCCAAGCGAGCTGAAAATTGGCCATGCTGACACGCCTCCTTCAGCACCCGCAGTCCGCGCCCAACCTCAAGGCAGGCCTCTACACTGCGCCGCATATTGATCGCGATATCCCGCTGAATCAGGTCGGGGTCGGTGCAATCGGCCGGCAACTGGTAGCCGAGCTTCGCCGCCACCGCACGCACAGTTACTTCCTGCTGGTCGATAGCCTCGCGCATACGCACTTCTTGCTCTGCCATTGCCACCGGAGTTGCCTCCACAAAGGTTGGCCCCACTTGTTCTGCCGGCATCAATTTGGCTTTTGCCATGTCTTCCTCCTATCGCGGGTTGCGGGTGTAACGTTGATCAAACTGGTCAATCTGCTGGCGAAGGCGCGTCATCTCTTCTTCATGGGCGCGTGCTAGTTGGATCGGCTTGGGGGTTAGTCGCCAGAACTCCTCCTTACCGGGTACCCGCTCAACCACGCCTTCCTCGGCCAGCACCGCGAGATCACGATGCGCCATACTCATCGTCACGCTCAGCGCATCGCCAATCTGTTTCAGGCGAAGTCCTCCAAAGCTGTGACCCTGTAGCACCCACAGGTAGCGAATAGCGCGGCGCAGCGGCTGATTGTTCTCGGCGCTCATGCCCACTCCTGTTCACGGCGAAAGATGGCGTGACCTTCCTGGGTGCCAGCATGGAAGGCATCGCTTTCGGCTGAACCAGGCGGATAAGGGTCGCAGACCAGTCTTCCATCTAGGCGGAAGGCCAAGGCTCGGCGCACACCAGCCTTGTAAGCGACACTGCGCGGATCACGCGGCCTGTCAAAAGCCTCTTGCATCAACTGCTCGACGGTCTTCATTCGGTGAACTCCAATTCGGGCTGTGCATGTTTGGCGATATTCACCCGATGCCAGGCTAGGCCAGCCATACCTGCGTGTATCGCCGCAAGTGCGTCATCGGCCTTGGTGCGGCCATCGGAAAATGCCAGGATTTGTCCAACCGCCTCGGTCAGCAGCGCCTGCAGCTTGTTCACGTCCTGCGCAGAGGCGGTGCGCCCAGCCGGAATAGGGATGACGATGCGACCGGCTTGCAGGCTCAAGTGATCAGTTAACAGGTGGCAGCCGCTGGCATGCTCGAAAGCTGGGATCAACATGGCGGGCATGCGGCCATTCCCCATGTACTTGTAAAGATCGTGGTGGCTCATTGCCGACCGCTCGGCTACTTGCTCGACCGACAGGTTGTGCATCACGCGGGCGTGCATCACGGCGGCCCGAATCCCATCCACCACACTATTGACCGGTAGTGCTTTCCATATTCGCTTGTTCATTGGAATACCCCTTTCAACCCACGGCGAAACAAATAGCCCTGCCGGAACTGGTGTCCGCCATGACATGACCGCCACAATTCATCCATTCACAACACAACAGGAGGATGAAAATGAGCGAAGCCATAAAGGCACTGGATCGGGACATGGACGCTGTCTTCGATTCGCTTTACATACTCAACGCGGCCATGACGGCCATTGTTCAAGCGCTGCCGCATCAGACGTCAGCGCAGGTAACGCAGTATCTGGATCGATGCATTGACGACCTGCCAAATGAGGCGACACATCTCGGGCCGACAGCGCAACAGATGCTGCTGGGCTGGCGGAATATGACTGCGGAACAAGCAGGAGTTGAACAGCGACCATTGTCGGCATGAGCTGTCGGCCATTGCCGCGTCGCAGCGCGTCCGGATTGAAGCCGTATATATTCTTGCTAGTCATCCTCAGCCCTCTTCACGCAGCCAGTTGTTCAGGGTTAGGCTTGAGGCCCAGTTTCACGGCAATCTCATGGGCGCGGCCGTAGTTGGCCTTGTCAAACCCATTTAGCACGCGATACACCGCGTTCTTGGGGTAGCCGTTGTTACGGGCCCAGTCGGTAAATGTCATGCCGGACTGGCGGAAAGATTGTTTCACCTGCTCTGGTGTCTTGGGCTTCATCGCTGTAGCTCCGAGGGTTACGGGATTTGCATGCGCCGCATTGCCGTGCGTCGTATGTGAATGAATGTTTGTGTTTGATGTGGTGATGATAGGTACTAAAAATGGTACCGTCAAGCGCGAAAGGTATTTTTTTTGCAACCGTTTGAAATAGGTGAACGCCTGCGGCTTGAGCGCGAGCGAATCGGTATGAACCAGACCGCATTCGCGGCGCTTGCAGAGGCGAAGAAGCAAACGCAGATCCGCTGGGAGCAAGGGGGATCGTTCCCTGGTGCCGATGCATTGGCCGCGTGGGCACGATTTGGCGTAGATGTCCTGTATGTCTGCACCGGCGTGCGCTCAGCGACTCAGTCAAATGCGTCGTCAACACCGCATTTGGCACCTGATGAAGAATTGTTGCTGGCGCGATATCGCAGCAGCGACCAGCCTATCCGTGATGCCGCGCTACGCGTATTGCTTGGCAATGGCGAACCACAACCTGTAAAAAAACAAGTCAACGTCCGGGCTGATGGTGGTCAGGCAGCCGGGGGCGACATCGTCAATAAAGGCGAGCGCTTTGAATTTAAGGGGAGAAGTAAGGATGAAGAAGGAAGTAAACGCTGACGGCGGGCAGGCGGCTGGTCGAGATGTGGTCAATCTCGATACCAATCCGCAGACCATCAGTGCAATAGCAGCAACAGGTGGCATCGCTGCAGCCGGCCATACTGTGCATGTGAATGTAGGCAACAAGCCAACTGAGCCGCTGTCTGACGCGCAGCGGAAGCATCTGAACCAGCTAGTCAAGGATTTGAGCGCGCTCACCGGTATGCCTGCCGCCTACATCTGGAAGAATGTGCATCGCGACTTCAATGTAAGCAGCATCAAGGACATGACTTCCGATCACTACATGGAAGCCAAGAAAATGTTGGAGGGCTACATTCGTGATGTAAAAAGCGCGAAACCGGTATCAGAGAGCACCGACAGTAAATCGGAAAGTACACTGCGCGCTGAGAACAAACGGCTGAGTGACCAGCTTGATCAGTCAGCTGCATCCATTACCAAGCTGACAACACGCGTTAGTCAGCTTTCAGCAGATAACCGAGGTGTTACCACCAAACTCGAATCGGCCAATCGCGAAAATGCCGACCTACGACGGCAAATAGAACAGATCAATCGGGCGACCACACGAGCCTCGCCAACACATACACCGAGCCGTAGGTTAAGCGGGCTACTTATAACGCTTGTGCTTTGCCTCGCCTCCGCTTTCCTGGCTACCCGGTATGCCAGAGCCGACAACCAGGCGAAGCCCGGGGCTCCGGTTTGCTTTCATGACGCTAAACCGTTCAGCCTTGGTTCGGTAATCAAGCTGCCAGATGCTGAACTGACCTGCCAAACCGGTGCATCCGGCCCAGCCTGGGACAGGAAAGTCATACCGCCAACCAAGCCACAGCGCAAGCCCAAGTCTAAACATCCAAAAGACATCGAAGCGGGAACGGTGGAATGGTCTACAGATGCCGCCGACAGCAAAACCATGGGCGATAAGCTCAGCCAACCTTAATTGGAAAGATATGCGTACGGATTTTAAACTCTGGCATCTCATCCTTTATTGGAACAGCTAGCACATAGAATTCACCAAGAAGAATTGATACTACTCAAAGGATGAGGAAAATGTCGCAACAAGGTAACGTAATCACCGACTTCATTGTCCACAAGCTGGTAAAAGAAGCGCATCAACGAATCGCTACCATTGAACTGCGCGATGTGCCGTTAGCAGTAAATCCAACCGTGCAACGTTTGGTAGACCACCTGCACAAACTCTATGCGGAACGTACGGGAAAAGGCTATGGCCGATTCGAGGAAAACGAAGATGAGTTTCCCGCGCCGAAGTACATTCGCCAGCACATTATTGATGAGTTCGACTTCTTCGAGCTGTCGCGGCGGCTGATGGGCCATTTGCAGTTGCGCGCAAGCAATGAGCTACTCGCAACCGGCGGCTATGTGATGATTGCCAAAATTGGCAATGGCGCGACCAACTTCCTTCTCACTGCCATTGTTACCGATGTCATTGGAGCCGCGATTACCGAGGGGCTGGAAGTCGTTGATAGCGTACATTTGGACATGAGCCAGTTGCGTGTGGCTGGACGGGTCGATCTAACCGCTTGGCAGGCCGGCGCCGACCGCTACATCAGCTTCCTGAAGGGGCGAGGTGAAGTCGCCGGTTACTTCAAACTCTTCCTGGGCTGCAATGACGTGCTGGTTGCCTTGGATGAGACCAAGAAGCTAGTAAAAGGGTTGGAGGAATTCGCGCATGCGCAGCAAGTTGAACCCATTCAGCGTGACCGGCTGCTTGAGGACGCATATAACTTACTGGATGAGCTGGGCAAGAACGGCACTCCAGTCAGTCTGGAGGCACTGGCCAATCGTTTGTGGCCAGACGAGCCAGAGTTGCTCCGCGCAAAATTGGCCGAAGAGGCACTTGGTTTGTCGGACGGCTTCGTGCCGGATCGCCGAGCGATCAAAGGCCTGATAAAGTTCGAGGGGAAATCCGACTACTGGAAGCTTGTGTTCGACCGCAAGGCCATACGCGCCGGCGATCTGCGATATGACCCGAACACCGATACCATCGTGCTGTCCAACCTCCCTAACCACCTACGCCAAGAACTAATCGAAGAAATCGACGATGAGCCAGGAGAAGTTTGATCAACTGGTCTCGCTATACCGCGCCATCAATTTTCAACAAGGATCGCGTGACGGCGACCTGACCATTGCCGACGAGGCCCAGCGCAGTCTGTTGTTAAACTTGCTCGATGATTGCCGCGAGTTTGGTCTCTCGCTGCCGACCGGCGAGATCACTCAAGTCATTGTGGGCGGCACCTTACGCTTACGCGCCGATGATCCACGAACTGGGATTGGCCTGCTGGCGGACACCTTCGATGACGTGCTTAAGTTTCGCTCCGGACGCATCAAAACACCGCGCTATTACCTGCTTGATGCAGGGTGGGCGGTTGGTGATACCGATCCGCCGGACCTCGTGTCGCGTTACGCCCAGGTGCTCGCTCTGATCGATCTGTTGGGCGAGAGTGCCGCTTATCTTGACAAGGAGGCGCAGGCACTGGTGTTCGTAGATGAGGGTAGGTTCTCAATGCCTATTCTCTATGAGGCAAAAGACCTCCTTGCGCTTGATGTCACTTCCCTTGAGTCACTGCTTGGTCGCTTAGGCCAGGACACACATCGGGATCAAAAACTGGCTATTCTTGCCAAGGCAGTTCAGGCAATTTGCACAGCGGCTGTTCCAGTTGCCCGGTTTGTATGTTTGCTGCAGCATCTTCCTGAATTACTCAAGCAGTTTGATGAAGGCTATCGACTTTTCGTCGCGGACTTCTCATACGAAAAAATTCTCAACCAGATGGAAGAGGCCAAGCTGGAAGAGTTGGCCAAGATTCACAAAACATTCTCTGATATTCAAAACCAGATCTTGGGTATCCCAGTCGCCACGATCATCGTGGCAACGCAGCTCAAGCAAACTCAAAAAGTGGATGCAGTGCTCTGGGTGAATTCTGCCATTCTGGTTGGGGTATGGGTTTTCGCGATCCTCACTTGGCTAGTGCTGCGTAATCAGCGGCATACGCTCGATGCCATTGAAGAAGAAATTAGGCGAAAGCTCCAGAAAATTGAGGCTGACTATTCGGCGATCAAGGACAGCGTGACCTCAACTTTCCCAGCATTGAACAAGCGGCTTCGCGCACAACGGATAGCGTTTTGTGCGGTCGATTCGATCGTGGTTGTTGGAGTAATCCTTGCGCACGTCATATATTTCGCGATGACAGATCCTGCTTACGCGATGTTGGCCCAAATCCCCCAAAAACTAATTTCTCTGTTCTGAGAAAGGAACGCCGCCGCCAGGTTGCTTTGTCTTTCTAGAACCCCTTCACATTACCCCGCCTCGCGCGAGGCCCGAGACTGTGCCCATGGCTCAAGCCGGACGCACAGTCGATGCCCTTAAGGGCTGCGCCCATTGTTCCAATGCACGGGCGCCTGCCGATGATCGAATGATCGGTTTTCTGCTGTGCGTGCTCGACGTACAGGGTAGATATCACTCGCCCCGCTGGTCGTGCCGGCTTGAGCCTCCCCGATTTAAACCGCTCCTGGGAGGCTCAAAATGCAACGTGATATTGCTTGGCGATTCATCTGGCTTGTCATCACTGCCGTCCTGCTGATGGCCCTGAGTTACCTCTCGCCGGTCGCGGGTGCCGCACCGAACCCCTCGCACATTGCTTTCTACAAACTGGTCCTGGTGATGCTGGCCGGCTGCGTCGGCTACGCCCTGGACGTGCTGTTGTTCCCCTATGGCCGGCCCGACGGATATCTATTCGCGGGCGAATGGACGGCGATGGAGCCAAGCGCCGACGGCGATGCCGACTACCCGGTGCTCGACAACTATAAGATGGTATTTGCCGCCGCCATGATCCGTCGTGCCGTCATCGTCGCCGCCTGCATCATCGGCGTGGCGCTGGGGATGTGACATGCGCGCATTAGAAACCCAACATCGAACGGATAGCGCTTACGGCATCTGGCAGCTTCTCGATTCCAAGTCCAAGCAACTGATCGGCAATTTTGCCCATCGCCTCGGCCGGCAGTGTTTTCAGCTTTGCCAGCACTTCGTCCTTCACTGCCCTCGGCAATTCAGATTCCCGAATTCCCTTTGCCAACAAAGCCTCAAGCGTATCGGCGTGAAGCTTGACAGTGACCGTCGTGAGAATGGCGCTAAGTCCACCATCGTCGGCCAGAAAGTCCAGGCCACGCGCAGTAATCTTTGCCGTATGCACACTCGCTGCAGCGCCGATCGCCTTACTTTGGAGGGCTTCAACAAGGCCGTGCTCATCGAGATAAATAAGGTTAGTGCTAATCGGGCCACCACGGGTGGTTTCACCCAAATCACTGGAACTCACCGACTCCGGATAGGCCTCGGCAAGCTTTCCAAGCAGTTCTTTTTGCAGTGCTCTGTCTACAACCATTTCGCGCCTTTGGATGTGGGAATAAAGATAGGGGAGCAGAAATCTACCACCGCTTTACACTTTCTGACCGTACGTCGTATTCCAGTACTTGCCGTAATCCTTTGCTTAATCGGTATTCCTACGCTGTCCCGAGGTTCAGGCCTTCCCGAAGCCAGCTACCGCTACCGCTCCATGCTTGTTCGGGAGTCCCATGCCGTATGGGGACTCGACGCTCCAGTCGCTGACTTCGCTGCCCAGTTGCACCAGGAAAGCCGCTGGCGCGTGCAAGCTCTTAGCCCTGTAGGCGCAAAGGGCCTGGGCCAGGCTATGCCAGCGACGGCCCGTTGGTTAGCGACCATCGACCCGCAACTGGCGCCGGTCCGCATCACCAGTCCCGGCTGGGACATCCGCGCCTTAGTCGTCTATGACCATTGGCTGTGGGCACGTACCAATGCCGCAAACGACTGCGAGCACATGGCAAAGGTCATGCGTGCTTACAACGGCGGACTTGGATGGCTCTACAAGGATGAACGCAAAGCCAGGGCACAGGGCATCAACGTAGCCTACAACTTCGGCCAGCTCGACCAAGTGAACGCGGGCCGTAACCAAAGTGCCTTCACACAAAACACCGAGTACCCGCGCCTCATCCTGCGCAAGTTCGAACCGCAATACATCGCAGCCGGGTTCGGCCGGGGAGTTTGCGCATGATCCGCCTACTTCTCGCGGCCGTACTCGGCATCCAATGGGGCGGCGGCTTTCGATTGCCCATACCACAACCCTCTGGGACGCACGCGTCGGTCAGGCCAACGCGTTGCTTTGGTATCCGTGCCGCCAAGCGGGCAGCGGAAAAACGCCGCAATCACTCAAAAGCGAAGGGGCACAAATGCTAGGTGCGCTGCCCCTCATCACCTACCGCAGTCAAGTCGTTGGCTGGCTGGCGTTTTCTTCGCTGCTTTCTGCACTGATCGCAGCAGGCGGCGGCTACTACACAGGCTACCGGCAAGGTGCGAATGCCATCGAAATCAAGCTAGCCAAGCTACAGGCTGACAACGCGGTGGCGCATGCCGACAGCGTCAAACGGGCTGCCAATCGCTATGTCGCACAGGTTGAGCAAGAGCAGGCGCTTGCCGTGCGATTACAAACCACGCTCTCAGCACTTGAACAGACTCGCCAGCCCCGAATAGGAAGGATCGACCGTGTCTCCAATACCTACCGGCCGACACAAAGCGTTGCGCCAATTGCTGCCCCTCATTGCGTCATTACTCGCGGCTGGGTGCGCGACTACAACGCCGCCTTTGGTCTGTCCGACGACAGTCGCACCGCCACCTCAGCTCGGTCTGGTGACGCCACCAGCCAAGCCCGCGCCGCTGACAGCGGGCTATTGGCCGACGATCTCCAGGACAGCGGGGTCAACCTCGCCGATCTCCGCGCGCACACCGAAGACCTTGCTGCCTGGTGCCGCGCCACTGCTGCCCAGCGCGATGCCTTGATCCAAGGCCGTATCAATCAACCCTAAAAACCTTTTCCGGAGCCATCTTGCATGACCATCGTTCAAATCCAGCTCTGGCAATTGCTCACTGCCGTTGGTGCCATCGCCGCGTTCTTTATCGCCACCGTGGCAGGCATGGGTCGGCTCTACTTTGGTTTGTACGAAAGACGGGTTAACGAGCGCTTTGATGGGGTCATCAACAAGCTCACCGAAGAGGGCGATGGCCTCAAACGTCTGGAGCGCGACTTCATGAACTTCAAGGCCGATTTGCCCATCGCATATGTGCGACGGGAAGACTACATCCGAGGCCAGAGCGTAATCGAAGCCAAGCTCGATGCCCTGTATTCAGAAGTCAAATTGGTGCAAATCAAAGGGGGAAACAAGATATGAATATCGACCAATCCAAAGTACGTCGCGAATCGCTACGTTGGCTGATCCTGCTGACCCTCTATAACGCCCGGCCTATGGGCTGTTATGAGGAACTGGTGCTTTCGACCGCGCAGGCCGTTTTCCCAGATGCAACGCCTCTAGAGCTTCGCCGTGAGTTGGACTACCTATACGACCGCAAGCTACTTACTCTTGACCGCCAGCCTTCAGGCCGCTGGCACGCAGATTTGACACGCATTGGTGTTGATATTGCCGAGTACACCATCGATTGCGAGCCCGGCATTGCCCGGCCAGAGAAATACTGGGGCTGATATGGGCCGCTCCACCACCATCGACACCTTATCGGCTGACGACAAAGCCTGGCTGAATGCCGCACTGGCCGGCAGCAATTTCACTGGCTATGAAGCATTATCCGATGCGTTGCAGGCGCGTGGTTACGACATCAGCAAAAGCGCCGTGCATCGTTATGGTCAGAAACTGGAGCGGCGTCTAGCTGCAATCAGGGCCAGCACAGAGGCGGCCAAGTTCATCCGTGACCAGGCTGGCGACGATGAAGATGCCCGTTCGGAAGCACTGATCGCCATGGTGCAGACCGAGCTATTCGACCGCATCCTCGATTTTCAGGAAGCGACCGATGAAGAGATCGACCCGGTTGAGCGCATTGGCTTGTTGTCATCGGCAGCAAAGAATATCGCCACGCTGACCCGCGCCAGCTACAGCCTCAAGCGCTTCCAAACAGAAGTCGAATCCCGCGCCAAACAAGCCGCCGAAGCAGTCAGCAAGCTTGCACATAAGGGAGGCCTGTCCGCAGACACCGTGGACGAAATGCGTCGTGCCATTCTTGGGGTCGCAAAGTGAGCGCGGTTCCAATTGATATTCCCAACACGGCGCAGGTGCCATTGCCGGCTGCACTTATGGCCTACCAGCAGCGCTGGGTGGCCGATCATAGCCCGCTCAAAGTCATTGAGAAGTCGCGCCGTACCGGACTTACCTGGGCCGAGGCCGCCGACGACGTACTCACTGCCGCATCGGCGAAGAGCGCAGGCGGTCAGAACGTCTACTACATCGCCTACAACCAGGACATGACCATCGAGTACATCCAGGCCTGCGCGATGTGGGCTCGTGTGTTCAATCGTGCCGCCTCCGAAATCGAAGAAGGTATTTGGTCAGGAGAAGCCGAAGACAAGAATATCAAGACATTCACCATTACCTTTCCCGACTCAGGACATCGTGTGGTGGCACTGTCGAGTAGACCATCGAACTTGCGGGGCCGGCAGGGCATCATCGTCATCGATGAGGCAGCCTTTCACGAAAAGCTGTCAGAGTTGCTCAAGGCTGCCATGGCCATGCTGATCTGGGGTGGCAAGGTGCGCGTGATTTCGACCCACGATGGCACCGAGAACCCATTTAACGAGCTGGTCAACGAAATCCGCGCCGGCAAACGCAAGGGCAGTGTGCATCGTGTCACCTTCAAGGAAGCGGTAGGCGATGGACTTTACGAGCGCGTCTGCCTGCGCTTGGGCGTCGATTGGACACGGGCCGGCCAGGACGCATGGATCAAGGGTGTCTACGACTTCTACGGCAGCGGCGCCGATGAGGAACTGGATTGCGTGCCATCGAACGGCGGCGGCAAGTGGCTGTCGTTGGCTTTGGTGGAGTCGCGCATGTCGCCGGATACACCGGTGCGGCGCCTGACCTGCAAGCCAGGCTTCGAGGTGTTGCCAGATCATATCCGCGAAGCCGAGATCCGCGACTGGTGCGAGACCCACCTCAAGCCTTTGCTGGTGGCCTTGCCGACCACCTTACGCAGCTACCTGGGAGAGGACTTTGCACGTAGCGGTGATTTGACCGTACTGGTGCCCTTGCAGCTGCATTCTGGCTTGGTGCGCAAACCGCCTTTCCTAGTCGAGCTGGGCAATATGCCTTTCAAGCAGCAGGAGCAAGTGCTGTTCTACATTCTCGACCGCTTGCCACGCTTCACCTGCGCTGCGCTCGATGCCCGAGGCAACGGGCAGTATCTGGCCGAAGTCGCCATGCAGCGTTATGGCGCCTCACGTATTCACCAAGTGATGCTCAGCGAAACCTGGTA
>NZ_JAYRLZ010000089.1:0-15310 GCF_041904975.1 Chitinimonas sp.
GGATGGGCAGGCCGATGGTGCCGTTGTAGCTGGTCTGGTTCATCGGATTGATACAGGCGGCTGGCGAGGTTTCGGTCAGGCCGTAAGCCTCGATCAGCGGTACGCCGGTGGTTTCCTTGAACTTTTCCACTACAGCGCGCTGGGTGGCCATGCCGCCGCCCAGAGCCATCTTCCAGGTCTTGAAGTTGAGCTTGCTGAAATCCGGGTTGTTGAGCAGGGCGTTGAACAGGGTGTTGACGCCGGTCATGCAGGTAATCGGATGGCGGCCCAACTCTTCGACGAAGGCAGGAATGTCGCGTGGATTGGTGATCAGTACGTTCAGGCCGCCAATCTTGCTAAATACCATGCAGTTCGCGGTGAGGCAGAAGATGTGATAGAGCGGCAAGGCACAGACGATGACTTCCTGCCCTTCCTTCAATAGCGGCATCAGCCAAGCGTGCGCCTGCTGCATATTGGCGATGATATTGCGGTTGGTCAGCATGGCGCCCTTGGAGACGCCGGTGGTGCCGCCGGTGTATTGCAGGAAGGCAATATCGTCGTGGCCGACATCGGTAGGCTTGAGTTCATGGCGCTGGCCCAGGGCCAATGCGCCCTTGAAACTGACAGCCTGTGGCAGGTGATAGGCCGGCACCATCTTCTTCACATGCTTCATCAGCACATTGAGCACGCTGCCCTTGAAGCCGAGCATATCGCCCATTTCGGTGACGATGGTGTGCTTGACCTGGGTCTTGCCGATCACCTCGGCCAGCACATGGGCGAAATTGGCGACAATGATGATGGCGCTGGCGCCGGAATCCTTCAGCTGGTGCTCCAGCTCGCGCGGTGTGTATAGCGGATTGACATTCACCACGGTAAGGCCGGCGCGCAGGATGCCAAATACGCAGATCGGGTATTGCAGCAGATTGGGCATCATCACTGCGACACGATCGCCCTTCTTGAGGCCAAGCCCTTGTTGCAGATAAGCCGCAAGATTGCGCGATGCTGCGTCGATCTCGCCGTAACTCATGGTCCGGCTGGCGAATTTGATGGCATTGGAAAACGCGGGTCTATCGCTGAAACGCTTGGCGCTTTGGTCGAATACTTCGGCGGCCGAGCGGTATTCGTCGACATTGATAGTTTCCGGTACGCCGCTCTGGTACTGCTTCAGCCAGACTTTTTCCATTGTTGTCTCCGTGCGCCCTTGGCGGTTTTTGTAGAATCGATTGCCTTCGTGCCAATCAAGATTGGCTGCCTGAGCGGACTGTACCGGAACTCGCAAATGCTCGCCAAGTGGCATTCAAGCAGGCGCTTGGCGGACTAAAACGCAGTGCGGGGTTCCGTTTTCGTCGCTAAGTCGCTAAAATAGCGGGGATTTCAATTCTGGTTGCGATGAAGTGGGCTCAAGAGCCCATTTTTCATTTCTACGACACCTTATGGACATACACCGTCTTCTCGACGCCACACTGCCTGGCCTTGGCTACGAACTGGTTGACCTTGAATTGGCCCGCAATGGCCTGGTCAGGGTGTTTATCGACAAGCCCGAGGGTATTGCGGTGGAGGACTGCGTGCTGGTGAGCAATCACCTTAGCCGGGTGTTCACCGTAGAAAACGTGCCGTATGAGCGCCTGGAGATTTCCTCGCCGGGGCTGGATCGGCCATTGAAGAAAGAAGCGGATTTTGTCCGCTTTGCCGGCGAGCAGGTGAAGATCAAGTTGCGCTTGCCGCTGGATGGCAAGAAGACGGTGCAAGGCACCCTGCGCGGCTTTGCCGACGGCAAGGTGGAAGTCATGGTGGGTGAATTGCTGGTGGCGGTGCCGCTGGCACAGATTGACAAGGCCCGGCTGGTGCCGGTGTTTTGATGCGGGAATAGTCCTGCGGAATATGAGCGTGGCGGGCAGCTTGCCCGGCGATGGTCGGTTGGAGGTGGGTACAAATGAGTCGTGAGATCCTGTTGCTGGTCGATGCTTTGGCGCGTGAGAAGAACGTGTCCAAGGAAATCGTGTTCGGTGCCCTGGAGATGGCGCTGGCATCGGCTACCAAGAAGCGTTACACCGATGATGTTGATGTACGTGTTTCCATTGATCGGGAAACCGGCGAATACGAGAGCTTCCGGCGCTGGGAAGTGGTTGAGGATAACGACCACGAAGAACCGTCGCGCCAGTACGCCATTACCGATGTGATCGAACAGAAGCTGGGCCTGAAAATTGGCGAGTTCTTCGAAGAGCCGCTGGAGCCGATCGACTTCGGCCGCATCGGCGCTCAGACCGCCAAGCAGGTGATTCTGCAGAAGATCCGCGATGCCGAGCGTGAGCAGATCCTCAATGACTTCCTTGAGCGCAAGGAACATCTGGTCACCGGTACCATCAAGCGCATCGAACGCGGCAATGCCATCGTCGAAGTGGGCAAGCTGGAAGCGCGCCTGCCACGCGAGTACATGATCCCGAAGGAAAACCTGCGGGTGGGCGACCGGGTACGTGCTTATCTGTTGAAGATCGATCGCGACGGCCGTGGCGCCCAGCTGATCCTCAGCCGCACTGCGCCCGAGTTCATTGCCAAACTGTTCGAGTTGGAAGTGCCAGAAATCGAGGAAGGCATCATCGAGATTCGCGGCGCCGCACGCGATCCGGGCGCTCGCGCCAAGATCGCCGTCAAGTCGAACGATCCGCGCGTTGATCCGCAAGGCACCTGTATCGGTATGCGCGGTTCGCGCGTACAGGCGGTGACTGGCGAATTGGCCGGTGAGCGTGTCGATATCGTGCTGTGGTCGGCCGACCCTGCCCAGTTTGTGCTCGGTGCACTGGCACCAGCCGAAGTCAGCAAGATCATGGTCGATGAAGAAAGCCACAGCATGGACGTGGCAGTCGAGGAAGAAAACCTCGCCATGGCCATTGGCCGCGGTGGCCAGAATGTGCGCCTGGCATCGGAATTGACCGGCTGGCAACTCAATATCATGACGCTGGCCGAGATCGACCAGAAGCATGAAGCCGAAGACAGCAAGGTGCGTGACCTGTTCATGACCGCGCTGGATGTAGATGAAGAAGTGGCGGGCATCCTGGTGCAGGAGGGTTTTGGCTCGCTGGAAGAAGTGGCCTATGTGCCGATCAACGAAATGCTGGAGATCGACGGCTTCGACGAAGACTTGGTGAATGAGCTGCGCTCGCGTGCCCGCGATGCCTTGCTGACCCAGGCCATCGCCAAGGAAGAGCAAGTCGAGCATAGCGTGGAAGAGCTGCAGGGCCTGGATGGCATGACGCCTGATATCGCCCGCGCCTTGGCCAGCAATGGCGTAGCCACCCGCGATGATCTGGCCGAGCTGGCTGTGGATGAACTGGTCGAGATGACCGGCATCGACAGCGACGCTGCCAAGCAACTGATTATGACCGCCCGTGCCCACTGGTTTGAATAAAGCCAGAAGTTCGAGCAATACAGCAAGCCGAACCGGGTAAAGGACGGGAGCCAGGATGACCGAAATGAATGTGAGCCAATTTGCGGCTGATTTGAGAATGCCGCCACAGCACCTGCTGGACCAACTGCGTGCTGCAGGCGTTGAAAAACAGGGTGTCGATGACGCTCTGACCGAACACGACAAAACCAAGCTGCTCGCCTATCTGCGCAGCGTGCATGGTGCTGCGCTGGACAAACCCAAGGTGACGCTGGCGCGCAAGCAGACCAGCGAGATCCGCAAGTCCGATGCCACCGGCAAGGCCCGCACCATCCAGGTGGAGGTCAAGAAGAAGCGCGTCGTGCTGACCCCTGATCCTGCTGTTGCGGCAGTGGAAGAAGAAGTGCACCACGAGCCGGTGGCTGCCCATGTCGAACCGGAACATATCGAAGCGCCACAGCCTGAAGAGGTGATTGTGGCGGTCGAGCCGGCGCCAGTCGCAGAGCCAGAGCCGGAAGTGGTCGTTGAGGCAGTAGCGCCGGTTGAAGTGCCGGTTGCTGCTGTTGAGCCGGAACCCGAGCCGGTTGTCGAGGCGCCAGCTGCCGAGGCGGCAGCACCACTGGATCGCGCTGCGGTGCTGGGCCAGGCGGAGCTGGACGCACGTGAACAACAGGCGGCCCGTCAGCGCGCGCTGTTCGAGCGCCAGGCTGCCGACATCAAGGCCAAGCAAGAGCGCGAGGCAGCACGCAAGGCAGCGCAAGAGGCGGCCGTCAAGGCGGCGGCCGAAGCCGCCGCGGCACCTGCCAAGCCGGCTGCGACCGAACACACCCTGCACCGTGCACCATCCAAGGCGGGCGAGGCGAAGAAGGATGCCAAGCCAGCGGCAGCCGATGCCAAGAAGGGCGCGGCACCGGCCAAGGATGGCTGGGGCGATGGCGGCAAGCGCCGCGGTGGTCTCAAGACCCGCGGTGGCGATACCGGCAATGACTGGAAGTCGAAGAAGGGTGGCAAGCGCGGTGGTAACCAGGACGCTGCCAGCAACTTCCAGGCACCGACCGAGCCGCAAATCAAGGATGTGGTCATTCCTGAAACCATCTCGGTGGCCGATCTTGCGCACAAGATGGCGGTGAAGGCCGCCGAAGTGATCAAGGCGCTGATGAAGATGGGCATGATGGTGACCATCAACCAGGTGCTGGACCAGGAAACGGCCATGATCGTGGTCGAGGAAATGGGCCACAAGGCGATTGCCGCCAAGACCGATGATCCGGAAACCTATCTGGATGGTGCTGCCGATGCCGAGCACGAGCTGCTGCATCGCGCGCCGGTGGTGACGGTAATGGGTCACGTCGACCACGGCAAGACCTCGCTGCTCGACTATATCCGTCGCGCCAAGGTGGCTGCCGGCGAAGCGGGCGGCATTACCCAGCATATCGGTGCGTATCACGTCGAAACCGAGAAGGGCATCATCACCTTCCTCGATACCCCTGGTCACGAAGCGTTTACCGCAATGCGTGCCCGTGGTGCCAGCGCCACCGATATCGTGGTGCTGGTGGTAGCTGCCGATGACGGTGTGATGCCGCAGACCATCGAGGCGATCCACCATGCCAAGGCGGCCAATGTGCCGATGGTGGTGGCGGTCAACAAGATCGACAAACCGGGTGCCAATATCGAGCGCCTGCGCCAGGAACTGGTGGCGCACGAAGTGGTGCCGGAAGAGTGGGGCGGCTCGACCCAGTTCATCGAAGTGTCGGCCAAGATGGGGACCAATATCGATGGCCTGCTCGATGCCATCTTGCTGCAGGCCGAAGTGCTGGAACTGACGGCGCCGGTGGATGCACCAGCCAAGGGCCTGATCATCGAAGCGCGCCTGGACAAGGGCCGTGGCCCGGTTGCCACCATGCTGGTGCAGTCCGGTACCCTGCGCAAGGGCGATGTGGTGCTGGCCGGCGGCGTATTCGGCCGGGTTCGCGCCATGCTCGACGAGAATGGCCAGAACATCACCGAGGCAGGTCCGTCGATTCCGGTGGAAATCCTTGGTCTGTCGGAAGTGCCGAACGCCGGCGAAGACGCCATGGTATTGGCCGATGAGAAGAAGGCGCGCGAAATCGCCCTGTTCCGTCAAGGCAAGTTCCGTGATGTGAAGCTGGCCAAGCAGCAGGCCGCCAAGCTGGAAAACCTGATGGCGTCGATGACCGAGGGCGAGGTGCAGAACCTGCCGATCATCATCAAGGCCGATGTGCAGGGTTCCTTCGAAGCGCTGTCGCAAAGCCTGCAAAAGCTCTCCACTGCCGAAGTGCGCGTCAATATCCTGCACTCGGGCGTGGGCGGTATTACCGAGTCCGACGTCAATCTGGCACTGGCTTCCAAGGCAGTCATCATCGGCTTCAATGTCCGTGCTGATGCCACGGCGCGCAAGCTGGCCGAGAACGAAGGCGTGGATATCCGCTACTACAACATCATTTACGATGCGGTAGACGAAGTGCGCGCGGCCTTGTCGGGCATGCTGGCGCCGGAGAAGAAGGAACAGATCATCGGTTCCGTCGAGATCCGCCAGGTGTTCGTGGTGTCGAAGGTCGGCTCGATTGCCGGTTGTTTCGTGCACGACGGTGTGGTCAAGCGCGGTGCCGGCGTTCGCCTGCTGCGTAACCATGTGGTTATCCACCAGGGCGAGCTCGACAGCCTCAAGCGCTTCAAGGACGACGTCAAGGAAGTCAAGTCGGGCTATGAGTGCGGTCTGCAGCTGAAGAATTACAACGACATCCAGGAAGGCGATATGCTGGAAGTCTTTGAAATCATTGAGGTTGCTCGTACGCTGTAAGCCTGTGTGAAACGTGAAATGTGAATGGTGAAACGTAAGGCAGGCCGAAGGCCTGCCTTTCACCTTTTTACTCGTCGATGCGGCGGATTCAACGTTTCACCTTTCACTTTTCACCTTTCACGGGTTCTCAAAATGCCAAAAGACTATTCCCGCTCGGACCGGGTAGCGCAGCAGATGCAGCGCGAGTTGTCCGAGTTGATCCGTACCATCAAAGACCCACGTATGGGCAGCCTGGTGACCATTACCGATGTCGAGGTGACGCGCGACCTGAGCCACGCCAAGATTTTCTACACCCTGATGAGTGGTGAGGATGAAGAAACCTGGAAGACGCTCAATCGCTCCGCCGGTTTCCTGCGTAATGAGCTGGGTCGCCGTATCAAGCTGTTCAAGATGCCGGACCTGCATTTTCACTACGACCATTCGATCGAAAAGGGCATGAGCCTCGACAAGCTGATCGATCAGGCCATGCAGACCACGGGCCCGGCAGAAGGCGACGAGCAGCAGTGACGCAGTTCAAGCGCATCAAGCGGCCGGTGCACGGCGTGCTGCTCTTTGACAAGCCGCCCGGCATGTCCAGCAATCAGGCGCTGCAGCGTTGCCGCTGGCTGTTGCAGGCGGAAAAAGGCGGGCACACCGGGGTGCTCGACCCGCTGGCGACCGGTCTGTTGCCATTGTGTTTTGGCGAGGCCACCAAGTTTGCCCAGCGCATGCTCGATGCGGACAAGCGCTATACCGCCACCCTGAAGCTGGGGGCCACTACCACTACGGGTGATCTGGAAGGTGATGTGCTGGATGTGCGGCCGTTGCTGGCTTCGCGTAGCGAGATTGATGCGGTGGTGGCGCGCTTTGTCGGTGAAATCGACCAGACACCGCCCATGTATTCGGCGCTCAAGCATGAAGGTCGCCCGCTCTACGAATACGCGCGCCAGGGCATCGTGATCGAACGCGAAGCGCGGCGCATCGTTATCTATGGCATTGAAATCCTCGACTTTGCCGGCGATCTGCTCACCATCGATGTGCGCTGCAGCAAGGGCACCTATATCCGTACCCTGGCAGAAGATATCGGCACGGCGCTCGGCTGTGGCGCCCATCTGACCGCGTTGCGCCGTACCGCGACGGCAGGATTCAGCATCGCCCAGGCATTGACGGCGGAGCAATTCGATTCGATGGAACAAGCCGAGCGCGACGCCTGCTTGCTGCCGCCGGATAGCCTGGTGGCCGACTTGCCGGCGGTGACGCTCGATTGCGAGCGCACTGTGCGCCTAACACACGGATTATCCGTGCGTTTCCCCGAAAACGATGCGATAATCGCCAGCTTGCGTTTGTATGGCGATGTCGGTGACGGCCGGTCAAGCTTTCTGGGCTTGGGCGAATTGGCCGACAAAACCTTGTCGCCGCGCAGATTGCTGTCGACCGTAGTGCATAGCTAGGGTCGGTTCGGGAGTTGGGAGGGGTTGGACTTTACCTGCTCGCCCTGCTCGTCTGCATCGAAAGATGCTTTGTTATTTGGAGTATTACCGCATGTCCGTTACCGTCGAACAAAAAGCCGATATCGTCAAGTCGTTCCAGCGCGCCCAGGGCGACACCGGTTCGCCGGAAGTCCAGATCGCTCTGCTGACCGCACGTATCAAGGATCTCGATGGCCACTTCAAGGCTAACGCCAAGGATCACCACAGCCGTCGTGGTCTGCTGAAGATGGTGAGCCGCCGTCGCAAGCTGCTCGACTACTACAAGCGCACCAACCTGGATGGCTACCGCGAACTGATCGCCAAGCTGGGTCTGCGTAAGTAAGCGTTTCACGAAAAGCCGCTGCCATATGCAGCGGCTTTTTTGTTTGAGCTTGCTGGAGAATCAATCCGGCGGGCAAGCAGTGTCAGTCAGGGCCTTGTTTGAAGGTGCTTGTGTGCAGGCGGTTTTGAACAAATCCTTTGTTACTCGATTCCCGGAGCGACTGCCTCCGGCGTGGCGAGTCGATTTGAGGAATTCTGTTGGACGTGAAGTGGTTCCGGCCACGTCCGATGGCTAGCAAGTTGGCTGGAACCCCGGCGTCGGTCCTACAGGACCGGGTTCAGCGCGTCGGCGGAAAAGGGTCATGTGCGCTGAGCATGGCCAGTTGAAAAGGAAAAAAAGCGTGTTCAATCGCATTTCCAAATCGTTTGCCTACGGCAAGCACACCGTTACCCTCGAAACGGGTGAAATCGCGCGCCAGGCCTCTGGCGCTGTCAAGGTGTCGATGGATGACACCGTGGTTCTGGTCACCGTCGTCGGTGCCAAGAAAGTCAAACCCGGTCAGGACTTCTTCCCGCTGACCGTTGATTACCAAGAACGTACTTATGCTGCCGGCAAGATCCCTGGTGGCTTCTTCAAGCGTGAAGGCCGTCCTTCCGAGAAGGAAATCCTCACCTCGCGCCTGATCGATCGTCCGATCCGTCCGCTGTTCCCCGAAGGCTTCTACAACGAGATCCAGATCGTTGCCACGGTGATGTCGGTTGACCCCGAGATCGATCCGGACATTCCGGCAGTGATCGGTGCTTCGGCCGCTCTGGCCATCTCCGGCCTGCCTTTCCAGGGGCCGATCGGTGCCGCCCGTGTTGGTTACATCAATGGCGAATACGTACTGAACCCGACCGCCAGCGAACTCAAACAGTCGCAGCTGGATCTGGTGGTTGCCGGTACCGAACGCGCCGTGCTGATGGTGGAATCGGAAGCGCAGGAACTGTCCGAAGCCATCATGCTGGGCTCGGTGGTATTCGGCCACGATGCCATGCAGGCTGCCATCAAGGCGATCAACGAGCTGGCCGATGAAGTGAACCCGGAAATGTGGGACTTCCAGCCCCCAGCCACCGATGCCGAACTGGAAGCCGCTGTCGCCGCTGCTGGTGGCGAAGACATCAAGCTCGCTTTCCGCATCCCGCAAAAGCAGGCCCGTACCCACAAGCTGAACGAAGCCTGGGCCAAGGTCGAAGCGGCGCTGATCACGGAAGACACTGACACGCTGCGTGCGAATCAGATCAAGGACATCTTCCATGCCATGGAAGCCAAGATCGTGCGTAACCAGATTCTGGATGGCTATCCACGTATCGACGGCCGCGACACCCGCACCGTGCGCCCGATCGAAATCCGTACCGGCGTGCTGCCGCGTACCCACGGCTCGGTACTGTTCACCCGTGGCGAAACGCAGGCACTGGTCGCCGCCACGCTCGGCACCAAGCTTGACGAGCAGAAGATCGATGCGCTGATGGGCGAGTACAGCGATCGCTTTATGCTGCATTACAACTTCCCGCCGTACTCGACCGGTGAAACCGGCCGCGTCGGCACGCCGAAGCGCCGCGAAATCGGTCACGGCCGTCTGGCCAAGCGCGCCTTGGTGGCGGTGTTGCCGAAGCAGGAAGACTTCAGCTACTCGATGCGCGTTGTTTCGGAAATCACCGAGTCGAACGGTTCCTCGTCGATGGCCTCGGTGTGTGGTGGCTGTCTGTCGCTGATGGATGCCGGCGTGCCGCTGAAGGACCACGTGGCCGGCGTGGCCATGGGTCTGATCCTTGAAGGCAACCGCTTTGCCGTGCTGACCGATATCCTGGGTGACGAGGATCACTTGGGCGATATGGACTTCAAGGTGGCCGGTACCGTCAATGGCGTGACCGCACTGCAGATGGATATCAAGGTGCAGGGCATCACCAAGGAAATCATGCGCGTGGCGCTGGATCAGGCCAAGGAAGGCCGTGTCCATATCCTCGGCATCATGAAGCAGGCTGTGGGCGGCGCCCGTGAAGAGGTGTCGCAGCATGCACCGCGTCTGTATGTGATGAAGATCAACCCGGACAAGATCCGCGACGTGATCGGCAAGGGCGGCGCGGTAATCCGTGCGCTGACCGAAGAAACCGGCACGCAGATCGACATCCAGGATGACGGCACCATCACCATCGCCTCGGTAACCAGCGAAGGCGCCGACGAAGCGAAGCGCCGCATTGCCGAGATCACGGCCGAAATCGAAATCGGCAAGATCTACGAAGGTCCGGTCATCAAGATCCTCGACAAGAATGTCGGCGCCATCGTGCAGATCATGCCGGGTCGCGATGGCCTGGTGCATGTCAGCCAGATCGCCAACGAGCGCGTCAACAATGTGGCCGATTACCTGAAGGAAGGCCAGATCGTTCGCGTGAAGGCACTGGAGCAGGATGAAAAGGGTCGCGTGCGTCTGTCGATCAAGGCCGCCTTGGCCGAAGAATCGCCAGCACCTGCCGCACCGGCTGAAGCCTGAACCCCGCAGGGTTTGAGGTAGCGCAATAAAGAAAACCCGGCCTCGGCCGGGTTTTCTTTTGCCATGCTGATTCGTCGGGCTGCGCGGCGGATACTCAAGGCTGCTGGCGAGTCGCCGCCAGCACGATTTCGCGGATGCACAGATGCTGTGGCTGGTCATAGGCGAAGTAGATGGCATCGGCTACCTGTTCCGGACGGATTACCCCGCCCATGTCCTCTTTCCATGCCTCGTAGCCGGCGCGAATCTGCTCGCTGGTGGTATGGCTGAGCAGCTCGGTTTCGACCGCGCCTGGCGCAATGGTGATCACGCGCACATCATCCATGGCCACCTCTTCACGCAGGTTTTCCGATAGCGCATGCACGGCAAATTTGCTGCCGCAGTAGGCGGCGTGGTTAGGGAAGGTCTTGCGGCCGGCAATCGAGCTGACGTTGACAATGGTGCCGCCGTGCCGTGCGCGCATGCCGGGCAGTACCGCATGGATGCCGTTGAGTATGCCCATCACATTGACATCCAGCATGCGCTGCCACTCTTCCGGCGCCTGGCTCGATACCTCGCCCAGCAGCATCAGTCCGGCATTATTGACCAGCAGGTCGGCGGGGCCATACGTCGCTTCCGCATGGCGGATGGCAGCGACGAGGGCGGCGCGGTCGGTGACATCGACCTGGGCACGCAAGGTATTCTCCAGGGGCAGGGCGTTAAGGCGCTCGGCGCGGCGCGCCACCAACAGCAAGGGGTGGCCGGCTGCGGCAAAGCGGCGTGCCGTAGCTTCGCCAATGCCTGAACTGGCGCCGGTAATGATGACGAGTGGTTTGCTCATGTCTAGCTCCTGGAATAGTTTGTTTCGATGTGCTGCGATGGGTGTGCACTGTAGACGAGCAACTCTTGCCCGAAAAATCGTATATTCCCATGTCAGGCATTGGAAAAAATTATGGATACCCGGCAACTACGCGCTTTTCTAACTGTGTATGAGTGCGGCAATATCACAGCAGCTGCGCAGCGCCTGTTTGTGACCCAGCCCAGCCTGTCGGCGACGTTGCAGCAGCTGGAAGATAGTCTGGGCGCGGCCTTGTTCGAACGATTGCCGCGCGGTGTGCGGCCCACTGATGCCGGTGCACGCTTGTATCCACAGGCGCGGCGTTTACTGGCCGAGTTGGCGGCCTTGCGCCGCCAGTTTGGCGAAGGCGGTGCCTGTACCGCGCTGGAAGTGGGCATTGAAGAGGATCTGGGCCCTGTCATGACAAGCCGCTTCTGTGCCTTGCTTGGCAAACTGGACCCAGCCCCGCTGCTTACGTTGCGGCAAGGCTGTGAAGGCGAGTTGCGTCTTGGATTGCCGCATCGCCGCTGTGCCGAGGAACAGTTCCTGCCGCTGTGGCGAGATGACATGCTGGTGGCGGTGCCAGCCGGGCATCGGCTGGCGGATGTAGCTCTGCTCAGTCCGGCTGATGTGGCGGGTGAAGAGTGGGCGGTGTGTACCGGTGATCCATCGCATCTGGCTCTGACCCAGGCACTGGAGGCATGGCAGCCGGCTTTCCCGGCCAAGGTGGACAGTCTCACGCTGGCTGCCGCCATGGTGGCGGCAGGCCAGGCGCTTGCCTGCCTGCCGCGCAGCATGTTGCCGGCTGGCGCTGTGGGTGTGCCGCTGGAAGGCCTTCACCATGTGCGCGAGGTGGGATTGAGCTATCACCCGGCCGCCTTGCAGCAGGCGGGACCGGCGGCTTTGCTGCTGGCGTGTCAGCAGGGTGCGGCGTATGGCCTTGACTAGCAGGGGCAGAACGGCCGATAGCGCGGCAAGCATCGGACAATTGCGCCGTTTTTTTGCCTAGCCAGCCTGACTGGGCAATACTTAAAGGCCATTTTTTGGCGAAGCTGGCTGTGCAGTGTCGGGTCAACAGAGCGGAGAAGCGATGTCAGCGGAAGTGGCAAGCGTGAGCGGCACTAAGGCAGCGCCGATTGCCCGGTTGAAGGACTGGCTTGGTACGCTGACCATGCGGCAGGTATTCGTGCTGGCGGTGGTCATTGCGCTGTTGGTGCCGGGGGTGGCCATCACCCTGCTCAATCTAGACTGGCGCCGTACCGAGCTGACGCGCGAGTTTCGCGTCGAGCAGGAGCGAGTGCTGGCAACACTGGCGTTGGGTCTGCGCCAGCCGCTGTGGGACTTGTCCCTGAATGCGGGCAAGCCGCTGGTTGATACCGCCATGAAAGACCCGCGTCTGGTGGCGGTGGTGGTCGATACCAATTTCCCCGGCGAGCGCTTTATTGAAGATGTGCGTGTCGACCGCCGGCAGGGCACATCGGTGCTGCTGATGCAGCCGGTCATCTATGGCAAGCAGACCATAGGCCGGGTGACCGTCGAGTTCGACAACGGCGAACTGCTGCGGCGCTTGCGACGCCAGGCACGTGAATATGTGCTGATGATTGCCATCCAGCTTGCAGTGAGCCTGTTATTGCTGCTGCTCCTGCTGGATTCGCGCTTTTTGCGCCCCTTGCGCCTGTTGTCGCGCCAGGCTCGGGCACTCACTGGAAGCGATCTGGGCCAGCCGTTCGACTGGCAGCGCGGTGATGAGATCGGCGACTTGGGGCGGCAGCTCAACTGGGCACGCGGCGAGCTCAAGCGCCTGTTCGGCGAACTGGAGGACAAGAACGAGGCATTGGAGCTCGATATTGCCGAGCGCATGCAGGCCGAAGCGGCCTTGCGCGCTTCCGAGGCCAAGTATCGCGAGCTGTTCGTATCGAATCTGGATGGCATATGCGTGGTCAACCTCGATGGCATCGTGCAGGATGCCAACCCGGCATTTCTGGCCATGCTCGGGGTGAGTGCGCAGCAGCTTCTCGGCCAACCGCTCGATCCCTATGTAGTGGAAAGCTGGCGCACTTACGACAACCATATGATCCAGCATCGGGTGCTGGTCGAGGGGCTGTGTGGCGAGTACGAGATCGAGCTGCGGCGCTTAGACCAGAGCGTGCTGCCGGTCAGTGCCAAGGGCGTGTTGATGCGCGACCAGGACGGCCGGGCGATAGGCGTGTGGCGCATCCTGCGCGATTTGACCGAGCGCAAGGCGGCGGCCAACCGCATGGAGCTGGCGGCCAAGGTGTTTGATAACACCGCAGAAGCCATTCTGGTGACATCGCCTGATCGGGTGATCGAATCGGTCAACCGCGCCTTTACCCATATCCTGGGCTACGACTCGGCGCAGATCGTCGGCCAGCAAACATCCGTGCTGTATGACCCGGCGGCAGACCAGGATGTCTACCGGCTGGCTCGTGAGCAGTATCTGGCCAAGGGGGCCTGGCAAGGCGAAATGTCGCTGCGACGCAGCTCGGGCGAGGCTTTTATTGCCTGGGTACAGATCAATGTGGTGCGCGATGTTACCGGCGCGGTGGGCAATGTGGTGGTACTGGTGCGCGATATCAGCGAAGCCAAGGCGGCCGAAACGCGCATGCTGCATCTGGCGCGCTTCGACGCCCTGACCCAGTTGCCTAATCGTGCCTATTTCCGCGAGCTGACCGAGCTGGCGATCAGCGAAGCGATGCGCCATGGCGAAGAACGCGCGGTGATGTTCATCGATCTGGATCATTTCAAGACAGTGAACGACTCCCTCGGTCATGCGGTGGGGGACCAGCTGCTGCAGGAGGTGGCACGCCGGCTGACGCTGTCGGTGCGCGCCGGTGATGTGGTGGGGCGACTGGGCGGTGACGAATTCGTGATACTGGCGCGCCATATCCATGGCGATGGCGATGTGAGTGCGCTAGCCGAGCGGGTGCTGGCCAATCTGGCAGCACCATTCAGCCTGGGCCAGCATGAGCTGGTAGTGACGCCTTCGCTCGGGGTGGCACGCTATCCGGCCGATGGTGTCGAATACGATATGCTGGTGCGCAATGCTGACGCAGCGATGTATTTCGCCAAAGATGCCGGCCGCAATACCTACCGTTTTTACACGGCCGATATGAATGCCCGCGCTAGCGAGATTCTGGTAGTGGAAAACCAGTTGCGGCGTGCTTTGGAGCGCAATGAATTTGTCGTCTACTACCAGCCGCAAGTGGATATGGCGAGCCGGCGTCTGGTGGGCGCCGAGGCGCTGATTCGCTGGCAACATCCCGAGCGTGGCCTGCTGGAGCCGCTGCAATTCATTTCCATTGCCGAAGAGCGCGGCCTGATCAGCGATATCGGCCATTGGGTATTGCAGGAGGCCTGCCGCCAGAACAAGGCCTGGCAGGATGCCGGTTTGCCGCAGATCGAGGTGGCGGTGAATCTGTCGGCATTGCAGTTCTATCGTCGCCAGCTGGCCACCGATATCAGCGAGATCCTGCTGCAGACCGGTCTGGAGGCGCGCTGGCTAGCGCTGGAGGTGACCGAGAGTGTCATCGTGCAGGACGTCGATACCACCATTGCCACCATGGAGGCCCTCAAGCAAATGGGCCTGCGACTCGCCATCGATGACTTCGGTACCGGTTACTCCTCGCTCAGCTATCTCAAGCGCTTCAAGGCCGACAAGCTCAAGATTGACCGCTCCTTCGTGATGGATATTCCCGCCGATGCCGATGATGTGGCGATCACCCGTGCCATTGTTAACCTGGCGCGCAATCTGAATCTCAAGGTGATTGCCGAAGGGGTGGAAACCGTAGCGCAGTGGGATTTCTTGCATCAGCTGCAATGCGACGAGGTGCAAGGCTATCTGGTGAGCCCGGCCGTTTCGGCCAACGACTTTGCGAGATTCATGGAGATCGGTATCTGGCAGACGCCGGCTACCCTGGTGCAAACCTAGGCTCTGTTGACGTTTTGCCGACGGTCGCGCCGGGTCGAGTTTTGCGGTAAATCAAGGCGGAAAGATTGCGGCAAAACCGGTTATTTAAGCCGAAGAAAAAACCGAGA
>NZ_JAYRLZ010000400.1:0-2702 GCF_041904975.1 Chitinimonas sp.
CGCGCATCGAGCTGCTGGCGCGTATCGCTTTCGCAGCAATACTGGTGCTGGCGTTGACCGGCGTGTCCGGCCTGCTTGGCCCGACGCTGACCGGCGTCTTTGCTGGCGCGCCGGTGTCAGCGACGGTGATCCCGCTATTCACCTTTGCCAATGCCGGGCGCGATGCGCTACTGCTGGCATTGCGCGGATTCCTCACCGGCTTGATGGGCTTTGTGGTGTTTTTTCTGGTGCTGGGTCGGGGCTTGCCCCTTATCGGCGGCGGCGCTGTGGCGCTGGCGGTGCTGGCGGCGATCAGCACCGGCGTATTGGCCACCCATGTGGCGCGGAGGCAGGCATGAACCCATTACCCCCGGCTATCTTCCTGATGGGCCCCACCGCCAGCGGCAAAACCGCCTGTGCGGTCGCGCTGGCGCAGACCCTGCCGGTCGAACTGATTTCGGTCGATTCGGCCCTGGTGTATCGCGATATGGATATCGGCACCGCCAAGCCCGATGCGGCCACCCTGGCGGTGGCGCCGCATCATCTGCTCGATGTGATCGATCCGACCCAAAGCTATTCCGCTGCGCAGTTCCGTAGTGATGCGCTGGCGCTGATGGCCGATATTACCCGTCGTGGCAAGTTGCCCCTGTTGGTGGGCGGCACCATGCTGTATTTCAATGCCCTGCAGTATGGCTTGCACGATCTACCGCAGGCCGATGCCGGAATTCGTGCTGCCATTGAGCTTGAGGCCGCTGCAGCGGGCTGGCCGGCGATGCATGCTGCGCTGGCAAACGTCGATCCGGTCACCGCCGCGCGGCTGAGCCCGAACGACAGCCAGCGTATCGGCCGGGCGCTGGAGATCTTCCGAATCAGCGGCAAAGCCATGTCGCAATGGCTGGCCGAGCAGACCAATAGCCCGCTGCCCTATGCGCTGAGCAAGATCGCCCTGCTGCCATCGGATCGCGCCGTGCTGCACGAGCGTATCGCCATCCGCTTCGAGCAGATGCTGCGCGATGGCCTGCTCGACGAGGTGGAGGCGCTGCGCCGCCACTATGAGTTGACGCCCGACATGCCGTCGATGCGTTGTGTTGGCTACCGGCAAAGCTGGGACTACCTCGACGGCCGCATCGACTACGCTACCTTGCGCGATACTGGTATTTTTGCAACACGCCAGCTGGCCAAGCGGCAGATCACCTGGCTGCGTGGCATGGACGATATTGCGCAGATCGATTGTCTCGATGGCAATGCACCCGACAAGATTGCGGCCATGGTTGCCGAGGTATGGAAGCGGTAACTGGTCGCTAGCGACTTAGCCGGCCTGTCTTTGCCGTGTTGCCGCAATCGGCCGTCGCGGTCTTTGCGGATTTGCCGTGAGTGTGCGCAGTGCAAGGGCAGCTGTGAGCTACTGCTGCTTGGTTACATTTCGCAAGGTTTGGTTACAGCGAGCGCGCCCTGCAATTGTTACAAATGGCTCTCGCTCGGGTCGCACGCTGTAGCCGGCAGGGATGCCCGCCGGTGGTGCTGTCAGTCAATTGATCAGCTTGGCAGGCGGTGGCCGGGCGCTTGACTCCACTATCCGAGAACATAATCCATGAAACTGACAAAAATTGCGCTGGCCGTGGCCTTGCTGGGTACGGCCGCCCATGTTGCGGCTGCCGATGAGCAAAAGGTCCAAAAGATTGAAGTGACCGGCTCCAATATCAAACGCACCGCCACTGAAACGGCCTCGCCTATCCAGGTGATTCGCGCCGAAGAAATCCGCAAGAGCGGCGTGACGACCGTGGCCGAGCTGCTCAAGTTGGTGCCGGCCTTGAGCTCGGGCGGTCTGGACAATCTCGGTGGTGGCTCGGGCTTCTCGTCCGGCGCCTCGTCGGCCTCGCTGCGTGGCCTCGGCTCTTCGTCCACGCTGGTATTGCTGAACGGCCGCCGCATGTCGCCGGCCGCTTATGCCGACCCGAATTCGGGCCAGTCGACCATTTACAACCTGAACAATATTCCGCTGTCCGCTATCGAGCGGGTGGAAGTCGTGAAAGATGGCGCATCGGCCGTGTATGGCTCCGATGCCATTGCCGGCGTGGTCAACTTTATCCTGCGCAATGACTTCGAAGGCGCGCAGCTGACTGTGAACGGCGGCAAGTCGCTCAATGGCGGCTTCGGCAATTACTCGGCCAATGGCGTGATCGGCAAGGGCGATATCAACAAGGATCGCTACAATGTGATGCTGGCGGCCGACGTAAAGCACCGCGACTCCGCGCGTCTTGACGAAGCCGATGCCATCGCGCGTGATGCGTATTTGCGCATCAACAACCGCCTGAATCCCACATTCAATGCCACCGGCACGCCGGCTAGCTATTACAAGGAGCGTACCCCAGGTAGTGGCGCGTTTACGGTGTTGGTTGGCGCCGACAGCCGTTGCCCAGCCAGCAAGCTGAACGCAGCGGGCAATTGCACCTGGGATCAATGGGCGCCCTTGGTAGCTGTGGCGAAATCGGATGAGGCCAGCTTGTTCAGCCACGGCAGCCTGAACATCAACGACAATCTGAGCGCCTTTGCCGAGGCTTCGTTTACCGAATCCAAAGCGACTTATCCGCTGAATCCGGTTGGTGTCACCCAGAATCCGACAACCTGGTTCTCGACCGATGGCGTGCGCCAGAGCTTTTTGATTGTCCTGGCGGCCAATCACCCGGATAACCCCCTGTTCAAGGCGAATCCGAACAATACCC
>NZ_JAYRLZ010000090.1:0-15205 GCF_041904975.1 Chitinimonas sp.
AACCCGACCCGGCGCGACCGTCGACAAAACGTCAACAGAGCCTAGCCGATGCCGGACTTTATCGAAATCTATGACGATGCCCTGAGTGCCGCCTTGTGCGACGAGCTGATCGCCAGCTTCGAGCAAAGCCCGCATCGGGTAGCCGGCCGCACCGGCGCCGGAGTCGACACCAGCAAGAAGCGCAGCACCGACCTGTATCTGAACCAGCACGCGGCCTATCGCGGCCAGCTGCAGGCCATCCAGCAAGCTACCAGCCGCTATATGGCCGACTATTTCCGCCAGTATCACTTTGCCCTGATAGGCCCGCTGGCCTTGACGGTTGCGCATCCGCAAACTGGCGAACCCATGGCACTGGATCACGATAACTTCGCCAGTCTGCCGCCAGACCAGCAAACCCGGCTGATGCACGCATTGTTTCGCATCGGGCCGATCCAGCTGCAGAAATACGATGCCGGCCTTGGCAATTACCAGTACTGGCATAGCGAGGTTTATCCGCAGCTGCCCGATAGCGAACCCCTGCATCGCATCTTGCTGTTCATGTTTTATCTGAACGATGTAGCCGAAGGCGGGCAGACCGAGTTTTACTACCAGGGTCGCAGCATCACGCCCAAGCGCGGCCGCATGGTGGTCGCCCCTGCCTATTTCACCCATACCCATCGCGGCTGCACGCCGGTTTCCGGCGACAAATACATACTTACCAGCTGGATTCTGTTCAACCGCGCCGAGACCTTGTTCGGGCCGCGCTGAGCGGTTACACCCGCGCATTGGCCGGGCGGCCTCCACGCCGTATCGGCCGGCAATGATTTGTTACAAATTCACAACAGCCGAAAGACAGGACGCTGTCATGCGCGGCATCTGACGACCTGCGGTTTTCCCTTATAGATCAAATTGATACGGGTTTTCCCTTATCTCCTCCGGAGATAACGGCAATTCCCCGCTGCACGACGCTGGTCAGCGCAAGCAGCAGCGCACTTGCTTGGGCCGCCCGGTGTGAACCAACATGGCACGCCGTCATCGACGGCAGTCCATCCAGGACAGAGCAAGGATGCGGGTTCATGACAACGCACCGATTGCCTGCCGGAGGGATGCCAATTGTCCGTACAGGGGAGAAGTACATGAAGTCGCAGTCCCGTTTTGCCGTTTCCGCCATCAGCCAGTCGGTTGCCCTGGCCATTGCCGCCTCCGCCATGCTGGCGCCCGCTCTGGCCGAAGACACCGTGCGGGTGATTGTTGCCTACAAGTCCGGCTTTTCGTCGGCGATGAATGCCGAATCGGCTGTGCTGGCCGGTCGTGGCCAGGTTCAGCTGAAAATCGCCGGCACCCGTGCCATGGCCGTGGAAATGCCAGCCAGTGCGGTCGCCGCCTTGCGCAAGAATCCGCATGTCGAATACGTCGAAGAGGACGTCAAGCGCTATCCCTTGTCGCTGAGCACGCCTTCGACCGGCACGCCCTACCTCGCCGGCCAGCAAGTGCCCTACGGCATCAAGATGGTGCAGGCCGATCAGCTGCCCAGCGGTGACTCACTGGTCAGCAACCGCAAGATCTGCATTATCGACTCCGGCTACGACCGCGCCCACGAAGACCTTGCCGCCAACAACGTCAGCGGTGAATACGACCCCGATGGCAGCGGCTGGTGGTATTCCGATGAAAAGGGCCATGGCACCCATGTGGCCGGCACCATTGCCGCCATCAACAATAGCGGCGTCGGCGTCGTTGGCGTCAATCCCAACAAGCAATTGCGCCTGCATATCGTCAAGGTATTCGGCAAGGATGGCTGGACCTACTCGTCCTCGCTGGCCAATGCCGCCAACAAGTGCAAGGCCGCCGGCGCCAATGTGGTAACGATGTCGCTGGGCGGTGGTGCCAAGTCCACCACCGAGCAACGCGCCTTCGACAGCCTGCAAAGTGCCGGCATTCTGTCGATTGCCGCTGCAGGCAATGATGGCAACACCACCCTGTCTTATCCGGCCTCGTACAGCAGCGTGATGTCGGTCGCTGCCATCGACGAGAACAAGGCCTGGGCCAGCTTCTCGCAGTACAACAGCGAAGTGGAAATTGCCGCGCCGGGCGTAGGCGTGCTGTCCACCGTCCCGACCGGCACCGGCGTCACCATCGCCCTGAGTGTGGCAGGCAGCAGCTATGCGGCCAGCGAAATCACCGGCTCGCCGGTGAAGAAGGCCACCGCCGCCCTGGCCGACTTCGGCATCGGCGATGCAGTCAATAGCGCGGCCGCCGGCAAGGTCTGCCTGATTGCCCGTGGCAGCATCGACTTTGGCACCAAGGTGAGCAATTGCGAGAAGAGTGGTGGCGTCGGCGCCATCGTCTACAACAATGTCGCCACGCCGATCAGTGCCACCCTCGGCACCACGGTCAGCACCATTCCATCGGTGTTTGTCAGTGATGTCACCGGCGCCACGCTCAAAGCCAAGCTGGGCCAAAGCGCTACGGTTGCGCTGAGCCCGTCGAACTACGGTTACAAGGACGGCACCTCGATGGCCACCCCGCATGTTTCGGCTGTGGCAGCCTTGGTGTGGAGCTACTTCCCCAGCTGCACCGGCTCGCAGATCCGTACCACCCTCACCAAGAGCGCCATCGATCTGGGCGACCCGGGCCGCGATGACAAGTACGGCTATGGCCTGATCCAGGCTCGCGCTGCCTACGACCGCATCAAGCTCAAGGGTTGTGGCAAGTAAATAGCGAGCCAGCCTCGCGAACGGCGGATGGCGGGTGTTGCCATATGAGGCGACACCCGCCTTTTTTCAGCCGCCGCCGTGAGGCAAGGGCATGGCAAAACGTACCGTTCGCACAGAATCATTCGCATCAAGAGGGAACAGATGGCCGTACTTACCAAAGGACTGAGGTATCGCTTGACCTGGGCAAGCCTGGCGCTCGCCATGGCCGGGTTTTCTGCCTGGGATTTTGCACAAGCGCAGCAGCTGGCGGCATTCAGTGCCACGCTAGGCTGGGTGTTCTGGGCGATTGCCGGCTTTTTGATGCCAGTCATACCCACCGTCAGACTCGGGCTGATCGCACAGGCATCCGCAGCCTATGCTGCCGGCCCACACACATTGAGAATCGTGTCCACAATCGGTGGCTGGGCCTGCATTACTGCCGCCATCATCCTGAAATGGCTACTACCCCTTAGCTAAGGGCAAAAAGCAAAACGCCCGGCAATGCCGGGCGGTGGCGAATCATGTAGTCCCACAAGCTCAGTGTTGCAGGATCTTCGACAGGAACTGCTGCGCCCGCTCGCCGCGCGGGCTGCCAAAGAAGTCGTCCTTGCTGCAGTCCTCTTCGATAATGCCCTTGTCCATAAAGATCACCCGGCTGGCCACCTTGCGGGCAAAACCCATCTCATGGGTGACGCACATCATGGTCATGCCTTCCTGCGCCAGCTGCACCATCACGTCGAGCACTTCATTGACCATTTCCGGGTCGAGCGCCGAGGTGGGTTCGTCGAACAGCATGACGATCGGGTCCATCGCCAGCGCACGGGCAATGGCCACCCGCTGCTGCTGACCGCCCGACAATTGCCCGGGAAACTTGGCGGCATGGGCCTTGAGGCCTACCCGGTCCAGCAGCTTCAAGCCCTTGTCCAGCGCCTCGTCACGCGAACGGCCCAACACCTTTTGCTGGGCAATGGTCAGGTTGTCGGTAATGCTCAGGTGCGGGAACAGCTCGAAATGCTGGAACACCATGCCAACGCGCGAGCGCAGCTTGGGCAGATTGGTTTTCGGGTCGGCCAGCGAAACGCCATCCACGGTGATATCGCCCTTCTGGAACGGCTCCAGCGCATTCACCGTTTTGATCAGCGTGGACTTGCCCGAGCCGGACGGGCCGCATACAACCACTACCTCGCCCTTCTTTACCTCGGTTGTGCAATCGGTCAGCACCTGGAAGTTGCCGTACCATTTAGAAACATTCTTGATGGAGATCATGAGGAAATGGTCCTTTTCCAGGGCTTAGCGAATGATCGCAATTCGCGCATGCAGCATTTTGACAAGGCGCGACAAAACGAAACTGATGGTGAAGTAAATAACCGCCACCGCCAGGTACATTTCAACCAGGGTATTATCGCGGTGAGCAACCTTGTCAGCAGCACCAAGAAGATCGGTAGCGCCGACAATATAAACCAGCGAGGTATCCTGGAACAGGATAATGGTCTGCATAAGCAATAGCGGCACAACATTTCTGAATGCCTGCGGCAGAATGATATAGCGCATATTCTGCCCGTAACTGAAACCTACTGCCTGCCCGGCACCGACTTGACCCCGAGGAATGGATTGAATCCCGGCACGCATGATTTCACAGAAATACGCCGCCTCAAAAACCGAGAACGTAATGAAGGCTGATTTATCTGCCCCCATCTGTATTCCGGTTGCCATCGGCAGCATGATGTAAAGAAACAAAATGACATAGACCAGCGGCAAGGATCGGAAGGTATTGACATAGATCGTCGCCGGCAGATTCAGCCATTTGCTCTCGGCAAGGCGTGCCATGGCAAGAATGGTACCCAGGAAGATACCGAAACTGGCAGCGACGCCGGTCAGTGACAGCGAGTATTTCAGGCCTTCCCACAGGGCGAGCCTTGCATCCCAAACCGATGGGAAATCCAGTTGGCTCAATTGCATCACTTGCCTCCTGCGCTGATGAAACCAGGCACGCGAACGCGCACTTCCACCCAGGCCATCAGACGATTCACGCTGAAGGCCATGATCAGATACGCCGCGCCAGCAATGGTCATCACCTCGATGGCATTCCCTGCCGCATATTCGCCGGTAATCTGCTTCATCTGGAAAGTCAGCTCGGTCAGGCCGATCGCCAGGCAAACCGATGAATTCTTGAATGCATTCATGAATTCAGAGGTCAATGGCGGAATGATGACCCGATACGCCATCGGCATCAGCACATAGCGATAGGTCTGCGGCAGGGTCAGGCCCATGGCAAGGCCAGCGTTTTTCTGACCGCGCGGCAATACCGTAATGCCGGTTCTTACCTGCTCGGCAACACGGGCTGCAGTAAACAGGCCAAGGCCGATCATGCCGGTGATGAATTCCGGATAGGGCATACCCTGCTTCATCCATGTTCCGATGTGCTCGGGTAACATTTCCGGCAATACAAAAAACCAAAGGAACAATTGCACGATCAGCGGAATATTGCGAAACAGCTCGACATAGGCGGTAGCGGCAGCCGATAGCCATTTAATCGGCGCTGTACGCGCCACGCCGATTGCCGACCCCAAAATCATGGCGATGGTCCACGCCCCCACGGCTACGGCAAGCGTCCAACCGAGCCCGTGCAGTAGCCACTGATAATAGTATTCCTCTGTGCCGGCCACCTTTTCAAAGATGACCATCCAGTTCCAATGGTATTGCCCCATGGTGTCTCTCCAAGCAAAAAGGGGCCTTGCGGCCCCTCTGCAGTGTGGCCAGATCTATCAGATGCCGACGTCGGTCGGATGAGCAATCGCTTCTTTCAGTTTGTCACTCATCGGCAGATTGATGGTGACGCCCTTGGGTGGAATCGGGCTCATGAACCATTTGTTGTAGATCTTGTTGATCTCGCCTGATTTGTAGATGCCCACCAAGGTCTCGTCGACCAGCTTTTTGAACTGCGGATCATCCTTGCGCATCATGATGCCGTAGGGTTCCACCGACAGGGCGGGGCCGACAATGGCGAAATCCTTGGGATTCTTGTGCTCGGCAATCAGACCGGCCAGCAAGATATCGTCCATCACGAAAGCGGCAGCGCGGCCGGTATCCACCATCAGGAAGCTCTCGGCGTGGTCCTTGCCGTACAGATTCTTCACGTCGATATTCTGGCTTTGCTCGTTTTGCTTGGTATAGCGATCCGAGGTGGTGCCGGTGGTGGTCACCACTGCCTTGCCGTTCAGATCTGCCAGCGACTTGATGCCGGAATTGGCCTTGACCACCATGCGCACCGCAGTCACGTAATAGGCATTGCTGAATGCAACCTGCTTTTGGCGCTCTTTCGAATTGGTGGTGGAGCCGCACTCCATATCGATGGTGCCATTGACCATCAGCGGAATGCGCGTCTGCGAGGTAACCGGGACCAGCTTGGTGATCAAGGACGGCTTGTTGAGCTTTTTCTTTACCGCATCAACTGCCTTGGTACACAGGTCCATGGCATAGCCAACCGGCTTTTGCGTGGAATCGAGATAGGAGAACGGGATCGACGACTCGCGATGACCAACGGTGATGATGCCGGTGTCGTTGATCTTTTTCAGGGTGCCGGTCAATTCCTCTGCCTGGGCGCTGATGGCAAATGCGGCAGTCAGTGCAGCGGCCAGGGTAAATGTCTTGTGCATCAATTATCTCCTTCAGGGGTAGTGGTGGCCTTGATCGACCATTGTCTGACTATATCGCCGCAGCGCGGCGTGAAACAACCGCATTGCGCTTGCTCAGTGCATCGGCGCCAATACTTGCTGCAGGAACTGGCGGGCCCGCTCTGACTTGGCCGCGCTGAAAAACGCCTCCGGCGTCGCCTGCTCGACCACATCGCCCTGATCGAGAAACACCACCCGGTCGGCCACTTCACGGGCAAAGCCCATTTCATGGGTAACCACCATCATGGTCATGCCGCTCATGGCCAGATCCTTCATCACCTTGAGCACCTCGCCGATCATTTCCGGGTCGAGTGCCGAGGTAGGCTCATCAAACAGCATGATCTTGGGCTGCATGGCAAGGCCTCGTGCAATGGCAACGCGCTGCTGTTGCCCGCCAGAGAGCTGCGCCGGATAGACATCCCGCTTGTGCGCCAAGCCCACCTTGTTCAGCAATTCCACCGCCAGCGCCGTTGCTTCTTCCTTGGGCAGCTTGCGTACCTGGATCGGCGCCAGTGTGATGTTCTCCAGCACGCTCAGATGCGGATACAGATTGAAATGCTGGAATACAAAGCCGACTTCGGCACGGACCTTGTTGATATCGGTCTTGGGATCGGCGATGTTCTGCCCATCTATCCAGATTTCGCCGGAACCGATGGTTTCCAGCTGGTTGGCAGTACGGATCAGGGTGGATTTTCCCGAGCCGGACGGACCACACACTACCACCACTTCACCCGCCGCTACTTCAAGGTTGATGTTCTTCAGAACATGCAGATCCTTGAACCATTTGTTGACATTGACGAAGCGGATGATGGACATGACGGTTTCCAGAAGTGGGTGGCAGTTTAGCGGCGAGTCCGGTGAGGGAAAGCCGGGGATATCCCCTAAGGGACATCCGCAGCGTTTATCGGATGTTCAAAGCCCGGCCAGGCGATTGGCAAGGCGGACATAGTCGAGCGTGCTGACATTCTCGGGGCGCGCATTGGCGCTGATGCCGAGCGCATCCAGATCGTCATCCCGCGCTACGCCCTTCAGATTATTGCGCAAGGTCTTGCGGCGCTGGGCAAATGCCTGGGCGACCAGCTGCTCCAGCGCACCAAGGCTATGTACCGCCAGCTCGAATGGCCGCGGAATCATGCGCACAATGGCCGAATCCACCTTGGGCGGCGGGTAGAACGCATCCGGTGGCACGTCGAGCAGCTTTTCCATATGGAAATGGTATTGCAGCATGACGCCAAGGCGGCCGTAGTCGGCACAGCCGGGTTCGGCCACCATGCGCAGCACCACTTCGTTCTGCAGCATGAAATGGCAGTCTTCGATCTGCGCGGCAAAGCTGGCCAGATGGAACAGCAGCGGGGTGGAGATATTGTAGGGCAGGTTGCCGACCAGCCTGATCTTGCCGCCTGGCGCCAACTGCGCTGCCAATGCGCCAAAATCGAAAGTCAGCGCGTCGGCGTTGTGTATATGCAACTTGCCGGGTGCAAATCGGCCGCTTAGCCGGCTGACGATGTCGCGGTCGATCTCCACCACATGCAGCTGATCGAGTTTATCGAGGAGCGGAGCGGTCAGCGCGGCGAGGCCGGGGCCGATTTCCACCATGGCGTCCGCAGCTTGCGGAGCAATACAGGTAATGATGTCGCCAATCACGCCCTGGTCTTGCAGGAAGTTCTGGCCGAAACGTTTGCGGGGGATATGTGCCTTCATGTGCGGATTGTCGCCAGTTCCTGCGCCAGTGTCACGGCCGCCGCCAAGCTGCCACCATCGGCGCGGCCACTTCCAGCCAAGTCAAGCGCCGTACCGTGGTCTACCGAAGTGCGGATAATCGGCAGGCCCAGGGTGATATTGATGCCCTGCCCGAAAGTGGCATGCTTGAGCACCGGCAGGCCCTGATCATGGTACATCGCCAACACCGCATCGCCCTGCGCCAGAACGGGTGGATTGAACAGGGTATCGGCCGGCAGCGGGCCAAGCAGCTGCATGCCTTCGCTGCGTAGCTGCTCCAGCACCGGAATGATGATGTCGATCTCCTCGCGCCCCAGATGCCCGCTCTCGCCGGCATGCGGATTCAGGCCGGCCACCAGGATGTGCGGCCGGGCGATGCCGAATTTTTCGCGCAGATCAGCATCCAGTATGCGCAAGGTTGCCGCCAGCACATCTGGCTGAATGGCATCTGCCACTTCGCGCAGCGGCAGATGGGTGGTGGCCAGCGCCACCCGCAGTGCATAGGGCCGATCGGCCAGTACGGTGCCGCTTGCGCACTGTCCCGCCAGCATCATCACCACCTGCTCGGTGGCGGTGCGGGCGGCCAGGTATTCGGTGTGGCCGGTAAAGCCGGCATGGCCTGCCTCGATGATCACCCCCTTGTGTAAAGGAGCCGTCACCATCGCCGCGAACTCGCCGCGCTGGCAGCCCTCCACCGCCCGATCCAGCAGGGACAGCACATAGCCGGCATTGGCAGGATCAAGCTGCCCGGCCACGCTTGGGCGGGCGAGCGGCAGGGACAGCACTTCGATGCAGCCTGCGGGCGGCTCGCCATCGGGCATATAGTCGACCAGCGGGCGGCCGCGACCAAACTGGCGCTGGCGCAACAGATCGGCATCGCCAAGCAACACGAGGCGCACGGCCGGAAAGTCGGCCGGATCCAGCGCGGCACATAGCTCCGGGCCGATGCCGGCCGGCTCACCAGTACAAATAGCCAGAACAGCTCGCATATCGCATCAATCCCTTATTGGAGGCCAGGCTGGCCAATCGCCTGCCACAAAAGCGACAATCCCCGCCGGGGCGGGGATTGCGTGGGCTTATTTGTCGTCGAGACGGACATCGACAAAGGCACGATCACGCTGCTGCTGCACCCATTCCTCGTACTGCTGGTCAGCCTTGCGATCGCGCAACTCATTGCGTACACGCAGACGCTCATGGTCGCGGGTGACATCCTGATCGCGCCGCCCCACCACCTCGATCAGATGCCAGCCAAATGGCGAGCGGATCGGCTGCGACAATTCGCCAGGCTTGAGCGCATTCATGGCCGTATCGAATTCCGGCACGGTGTCGCCAGGCGACAGCCAGTCCAGATCACCGCCCTTGGAAGCCGAACCATCTTCAGAATGCAGCTTCGCTTCTTCCTCGAATTTCTTGCCGCCATTGACCAGACGGTCGCGGATTTCCGTGATGCGCGCCTTGGCGTCGCTGTCGGAGGTGCCTTCGTTCACCTTGATCAGGATATGGCGGGCGTGGGTTTGCGAAACGATCTCCTTGCCATCGCGCACCCGCTTGTCCACCAGCTTGAGAATATGGAAACCGGCCGGACTGCGCATGATGCGGGTAGTACCGCCGGGCGCCAGACGCGACACGGCGTCGAGGAACATCGGCGGCAGGCGGCCGGCGCTGCGCCAGCCCAGATCGCCGCCCGACAGGGCATCGTTGGCTTCGGAATAGGTGGCCGCCACCTGGGCAAACGGCTTGCCGGCTGCCAGCTCGCGCGCCGCCAGCTCGGCCCGCTTCTGTTTGCCAGCCAGCACATCAGGCGAGGCCCCTTCCGGCAGATTGATCAAAATATGGGCCAGCTGGAATTCCTGCTCGTTCTGGCCGGCATTCTTGTTGGCCTGCAGATACTGGTCGATTTCGGCATCGGTGACATACACACGGTTATCCACCTCGCGCTCGCGCAGGCGCTGGATGGTCATGTCCTGCCTCACTTCCTCGCGGAACTGCGCAAAGCGCGTGCCTTCTTGCTCCAGTTGCGCCTTGAACTGCGGCAAGGTCATCTTCTGCTGTTCGGCAATCCGCTCCAGGGTACGGTCAATCTGGGTGTCGTCCACCCTGAGGCCGGTATCGGCGGCATAGTCGGTCAGCACCCGCTCGGTCACCATCAGTTCCAGCACCTGCTTGCGCATGGCATCTGGCGGCGGCGGCGGAACATTCTGCTTGGCCAGATTGCGCGAGAAGGTGGCCATGCGCACCTGCAGCTCCTGCTCGGTGATGGCTGATTTGTTTACCACGGCAACCACGCGGTCGAGCATCACCGGGTCGGCAGCAAAAGAGCGGGCAAGCAGGGTCAGGCCAAGTGCAGCCAGGACGAGGGATTTTGGACGGGTCATCATTTGCATCAATTCAACTTGGTATAGCCGGGGATGCTGTCTTTCAGCACCTGAAGCGGATTGGAACCGAGCCGGCCGAGATCGTTCAGCTCCAGCTGGATGAAGTAGGCGTTGGAATACTTGTCCGAAGTGGTAACGAAGCGCTGGGCTACGGCACGGAACACCCAGCAGCCGCCATTGTATTCGACCCCGGCCAGGGTTTCCAAAGCGCGACGGTCGGCAATCGACCAGTTATGCCGGGCAATACCATGCCATGCACCGGAAATCGGCCATTGGGCGGAAATATCGAACTGCTTGATATTGTCCTGCCGGATACTGTTCTGCCGGTCGAGCCGATAACGCAGATTCAGCAAGCTGGTCGGCGAGGTCTGGTAGCGCAGGTTGACTGCTTCCTTTACCGCTCGCTTCTGGCGGGTGTCGTACTGCCAGGTGGTATCCAGCCACCAGTGTTCGCGCAGCTGGCCGGCGGCACTGGCAATCAGGTCGGAACTACTCACGCCGCCCGTGTTGGACTGGCCACTTGCAGTGACTCGTTGCGGATCGAAATAAAAGCGCTGGCCGATGGACAGGCGCGCGCGCTCGATGCCGGTATCGGTTTCGAACAGACGCGACGACACTGCCGTGGTCAGCTCATTGGCATCGCCGATACGATCGCCGCCGGTAAAGCGGTTCTCACTGAAAAGCTGGGCAAAGCTGAAGTCAGCCAGGCCGGTATCGAAATTGGGGAAGGCCGATTGATCCTTGAACGGCACACGCAGGTAGTAGATGCGCGGCTCCAGCGACTGCACCATATCCTGGCCCAGCATATGCACATCGCGGTCGAAATAGAGGCCGGCATCCAGGCTGAACATCGGCAAGGTGCGGCTCAGCTTGCTATCGGCCAGCGCTGCTTGCTTGTTCTGGCTGAGGCTGTACTGACTGGCGTGCACGGCCAGTTTGGGGTTGATAAAGCCGTAGCCGGTCTCGATCGGCATCGAAATACTGGGGGTCAGGGTAAGGCGCTTGCCCTCGACCAGGGTGGGGTGATGGAAATCGACCGCCTCGGCATTCAGGTCCAGGCGGTAGAACGGTGACAGCAGCGGGTTGTAGTTGACGGTGATCTGCGGCCGCCGCTCGTACGGCGTGGGCACAACCTTCACCGGATCGCGCTGCAAGGTCTGGAAGCGTTGCACGCGTGCCTGCACCATAAAGCCTGGCACGCCATAACGCAGCAAGGCCTCGCGCGGCAGATAGGTGGTGGAGGCTATGGCCACCCGATCGCCGAAGTCGGTGAAGTACTGATCGTCCGAAGCCGCGCGATAATCGATGCTGCCGATCAAGCCCGGCGCCAGCGCCTGCAGATGCTGCCACTGGTAAGCATGGCGCTCGTGGCCGGTCGAGGCATCGCGAAAGATCTCCTCGGCCTTGATTGTGCCCTGGTAGCTGCTGCCGAGGTAGCGGAACTCGGTGTCAAACAGCACGCCGCGCTTGGACATAATGCGGGGCGCAATGGTCGCATCCATATTCGGGGCGATATTCCAGTACCAGGGAACCGTCAGATCAAAGCCGCCAGCGCCGGTGGTACCGCCCCAGGTGGGTGCCAGAAAACCCGATTTGCGCGACCCATCCAGCGAAAAATCAAGATAGGGCGAATAGAACATCGGCACACCCTTGAATTCCAGTGTGCTGTTACGCGCCACGCCAAGATTGCGCGTGTAGTCGATGCTCAAGTCCGGCGACTTGATGAACCAGTCTTCCTGCCCCGGCTTGCAACTGGTGAAACGCGCCTGTTCCAGCCGGTATTTGTCCGGGCCTTCGAACAAAAGCTTGGCCGCATCACCATGGCCACCGCGCCGCTGATCACGCGGCGGCGCCCCGGACCAGTCGTTCGGCTGGTTCAAGCGTGGCGCAAAGCTGAAAGTCGGCTGGTCCAGGGTGCCGATGCGGGTATCGTCGTACAAATGCAACTGCCCGCCTTCGAGCACATCGCCGTTCTGTCTGATCCGGGTGCGATCGCCTGCCATCACCTCATGGGTGGTCTGCAACAGTTTCACCCAGTCGGCCTCGATGGTCTGGCCGTTGCGCTTGAGCAGCACATTGCCACGGGCAAACGTTTCGGTATCCGAGGTGCCGTCCACATGGTCTGCATCGATAACCGTGGGCGCAGGCGGGCTATCAGCCGAGGCGAAGGCAGAGAACAGGGCAATACAGACAGGGAGCAGGCGATAACGCGGCATTTGCGCGAGGCGGGGGAAAATCGAAGTGCGCTAAAATCGCACACTTTCCGATTCGACACAAACCGCTCATGGATCGCACCGCCGCATTGCATGCCTGGCTGACCCGCCACCTCGCCCCCGGCTTTACCTTGTCCGCGCCGATTGGCGATGCCAGCAGCCGCCGTTACTTCCGTATCATCCGCACCGACGGCCCCAGCCTGATGGCGATGGATGCGCCGCCTGCCAGCAATGATTGCCAGCCCTTCCTGACAGTCGCCGCCCTGCTGAAACCGGCACTGCGGGTACCCGCCGTGCTGGCACAGGATCTTGAGCAGGGCTTTTTGCTGCTGGACGACCTTGGCGAAACCGATATGCACAGCGCGCTGCTGCAGGCCGACGGTGCCGGCATCCAGACCCTGTACCTGTCCGCCATCGACAGCCTGCTGGCCTTGCAGAGCGCCAGCCAGCCCGATGTGCTGCCCGACTACACTGCCGACACCATGGCGGACGATCTGGAGCGGTTTGCTCACTGGTATGCCGGCATCCACCTCGGCAAGCCGCTACAGGGCAGCGAGCTGGCCGTGTGGGAGCGCAGCCGCGCCTTGCTGATCGGTCGTGCCCAGGCGCAGGGCAAGGTCTGGATACACTTCGACTACCATAGCCGCAATCTGATCGCCGGCGAGCCGATGGGCGTGCTGGACTTCCAGGATGCGCGCACGGGGCCGATCAGCTATGACCTGGCCAGCCTGCTCAAAGATATGTATCTGCCGCTACCCGAGGACTTCCGCCTCGATATCGCCATCCGCTACTGGCAAAAGGCGCGGGCCGCCAGCCTGCCGGTGCCGGCCTCGTTCGATGACTTCTATGCCGATTTCGAGTGGATGGGGGTATTCCGGCAGCTCCGCACCCTGGGCACCTTTGCCCGGCTGGCGCATCGCGACGGCAAGACGCGCTATATCGACGATATGCCGCAAGCGCTCGCTTATCTGCGCGAAACCTGTGTGCGTTACGCGCAATTGCACCCGCTGTTCAAACTGCTGGAAACGCTTACCGGCATCACTACCCAGGTGGGGTACACGTTTTGATCGATCGCCTTTACCGGCAGCACCAGGCGCTGGTCGACCAGTTCCTGCGCTTTGCCATGGTGGGCCTGTGCGGCACCGGCATGCAGTATTTCTGCCTGTGGCTGGGCACCGCCCTGCTTGGCGCCTCCGCCGTTCATGCCTCGGCAGTTGGCTATGTGTTCGGCTCGCTGGTCAATTACTGGCTCAACTATCTGTTCACGTTCAAGAGCGAGAAGTCGCATCTGGACGCAGCGAGCCGCTACTACACGGTGGTCGGCATTGGTTGGTGCATCAATACCGGCTTGATGAAGCTGTTTGTCGATGTATTGCTCTGGCCGAAGTGGCCGGCCCAGCTTCTTACCACCGGCATCGGCCTGCTGTGGAATTTCGGCGGCAGCCGCTGGTGGGCTTTCCGCCATCGGACGGCCAGCCCGCGCGGGGACTGAGGCGCCTGCCGCGGTGCTAGGCCGGCGCCGGCAGGTAGATTTCGTCCTGCCCATCCCTGACCCAGGCGGTGCGGTTGCGGCCGGCGTTCTTGGCCTGATAGAGCGCCCGGTCTGCCGCCTGCAGCACCGCCTCGATGGAAGCCGGCTCGCTGAGCCCCTCCTGAATCGGCGCAATGGCAGCACAGCCGAAACTGATGGTCACCGGTATCGGCGCCCCATCAAACAATATCTGCTCGTTGGCGATCAGCACCCGCAGCCGATCGGCCACTTCGGCGGCTTGGGCCACCTCGGTTTCCGGCAGCAGCACGGCGAACTCCTCACCACCAAGCCGCCCAACGATATCGGCTGAACGCTTGTTGCCTTGCAAAAGCCGGGCAACACGGGTCAGCACCAAGTCGCCGGCAGCATGGCCGAATGTGTCGTTCACCCGCTTGAAATGGTCGATATCGGCCATGATCACCGATAGCGGCCGCCCATTGCGGCGACTGCGCCGTGCTTCCTGGCCCAGTGCCGAAATGAACTGGCGACGATTGGGGATGCCGGTCAGCGCATCGGTGGTGGCAAGGCGGCGCATTTCTGCCTCCACCGCCGTCAGCTTGGCATGTTGTTCGTTCAGGCGGGTGTAGACCCGGGCGTTGGCAACGGCTACCGCCACATAGGCACTCAGGGTGCGGAAGATCAGCTGCTCGCGGTCACCATAGGCGTGCTCGGCAGTGGACTGGATGGTCAGCACGCCGACCAGCTCCTCGCTGACCACCAGCGGGCCGAACCAGGAAGCATGCATTTCACGGGTGCCGGGGACATGGGAGCTGGAGCGCTGGCCACTACGGCTTTCGCTGAGGATTTCGCGCCGTTCGCGCGCGCATTGTGCCGCCTTGGAGTTAGGGTCATCGATGGAAATGCGCCGCTCCGGCATGGGCCGGCCATCTTCCACGCCACGCCTGACCATCAGGCGGCCATTGGATTCCAGAACCGAGATGCCGACAAAGGTAACCTGTACCAGCTTGCCCAGATGCGACACCCGGGTGTGCAGCACATTGTCGAGATTCAGATTGGCGGT
>NZ_JAYRLZ010000401.1:0-2680 GCF_041904975.1 Chitinimonas sp.
AGGCCGTCATGCCAGAAAGTACACAGCTTGATGGGACTGGTGCGCCGCGTTTGCTGGATGTATTGCGCGACACCTTGCGGCTCAAGCATTACAGCTTGCGTACCGAGCAGCAATATCTGCATTGGGTGCGGCGCTTTTTGCGCTTTCACCAGCTGCGCCATCCGCGCGAGATGGGGGCGGCAGAGGTGACGGCGTTTCTGACTCATCTGGCCGTCGATGGGAATGTGTCGGCGTCAACGCAGAATCAGGCGCTGTCGGCCCTGCTGTTTCTGTACCGCGATGTGCTGCAGATTGCCCTGCCCTGGCTGGACGAGGTGGTCAGGGCCAAGCCATCGAAGCGGCTGCCGGTGGTGCTTACCCGGCGCGAGGTGGCGGCGATGCTGGCGCAGGCCGATGGCGTGTATGGTCTGCAGTTGCAGCTTTTGTACGGCACCGGCATGCGGCTGATGGAATGCATGCGGCTTCGGGTCAAGGATATCGATTTCGAGCGGCGCGAAATCCTGGTGCGCGATGGCAAGGGGGCCAAAGACCGGGTGACCATGTTGCCGCAAAGTCTGGTCGAGCCCTTGCAGGCGCATCTGCTGCGCCGCCGCACCCAGCATGAAGAAGATACGACGGCCGGCAGGGCCGATGTCTATCTGCCCGATGCCCTGGCACGCAAATACCCGAATGCGGCGGCACAGTGGGGCTGGCAGTATGTATTTGTCACGGCGGGCTTGGTCAAAGACCCGCGCTCGGGCGCGCTGCGCCGCCATCATCAGGATGAAAAGCTATTGCAGCGGGCGATGAAGCGGGCGGTGGCTGCGGCCAAGATCGCCAAGCCGGCCACGCCGCATACCCTGCGCCACAGCTTTGCCACCCATCTATTGGAGGCTGGCTACGATATTCGCACCGTGCAAGAGCTGCTCGGCCATGCCGATGTGTCCACCACCATGATTTATACCCATGTGCTGAACAAGGGCGGACGCGGGGTCAGCAGTCCGCTCGATGGTTTGTGATGCGCCGCGCCAGCCGGGGCAGCCGGCAGCAGGCGCCGCTGGCAGCCAGCGCGGCAATGCCTGCTACACTGCGACGATACTGCTTTTGCGCGCCCCACTCATGGAATCACAGCCTCACATCCTGATTGCCGACGACTATCATCCGATGCGGCTCGCCGTGCAGCATGTGCTGGGCGAGATGCAGCTCAAACAGGTTCACCACGCCAGCCATGGGCTGGAAGCGCAGCGCATCCTGCAATCGAGCCCGATCGCCCTGATCATTGCCGACTGGAATATGCCGGGCATGAGCGGCTACGAGTTGCTGTGCTGGTGCCGCAACAATACGCAGTACCGCAATGTGCCGTTTATTCTGCTGACTGCCGAGTCGGCGCGCGAGCAGCTGGCGCGGGCGCTGGCAGCCGGCGTGAGCGACTTTCTGGTCAAGCCGTTCACCTCGGCGGTGCTGCGCGGCCATGTGGCGCGGCTATTGCAGCGCGGCAGCGATGGTGCCCGCGCCGCGCCGCGCCCCTTGCCGGCCGAGCTGCCGCTGATCGGCCTCGATGCGCCCAGCGACGAGCGTCTGGCACGCGCCTCGGTGCTGGTGGTCGATGATCTGGCCACCAATATCGAGGTGATCGCCGGCTTTCTCAAAGAGGACTACAGCGTCAAGGTGGCCATCAACGGCCGCAAGGCACTGGAAATCGCCCGCGGCAAGCAACCACCGGATTTGATCCTGCTCGACATCATGATGCCGGAAATGGATGGCTACGAAGTATGCCGCCAGCTCAAGGCCGATCCGCGCACCAGCGAGATTCCGGTGATCTTCCTTACCGCGCGCGACCAGGCCGACGATATGGTGGATGGCTTTGCGCTCGGCGCGGTCGATTACATCAGCAAGCCGGCGCAACCGGCGGTATTGAAGGCACGCCTGCGCACCCATCTGCGCCTGTCGCAGGCCCTGCGCGATCTGGGGCGGCAAAACACGGCGCTGGCCGACAATGCGCGCTTGCGCGACGATATCGAGCGGCTTACCCGCCATGACCTGAAAAACCCGCTGCTGGCTGTTGCCTACACCGCCGGCAGCCTGCGCAAGGACCCGGCCTGCCCCCCTGCCCTGCATGCGCAGCTCGATCTATTGAGCGGCGCCGCGCACCAGGCACTCAATCTGGTCGATGCCTCGCTCACCCTGTACCGCATCGAGCAGGGCGACTATCAGGCCGACTGCCGGCCACTGGCACTGGGCGCCTTGCTCGATGCGGTATGCGCGGAGATGCGCGTGCAGTTCGCCTGGAAGGCGGTGGCGCTGGAGCAAGATTGCCCCACAGAACAGATGGTTCTGGCCGAAGACACCCTATGCCGGGCCATCTTCGCCAATCTGCTGAAAAACGCCATCGAAGCAGCGCCGCCCGACAGCACGGTCACCGTAACGCTCACGCGCGTCGGCCAGGAATGCCGGGTGGAAGTGCAGAACCGGGGCACGGTGGCGCCGGCCATCCGTGCGCGTTTTTTCGACAAGTACGTCAGCCATGGCAAGGCCGAAGGCACCGGCCTCGGCACCTATTCGGCGCGCCTGCTGACCGAGGCACAAGGCGGGCGCATCAGCATGCATTGCGACGATAGCCAGGACCGCTGCCATATCACCGTCTACCTGCCTGCGGCTGGTGCCAGCTGATGACCGAACAACTCAGCAGTCGGCATCGTCA
>NZ_JAYRLZ010000402.1:0-2656 GCF_041904975.1 Chitinimonas sp.
AGTCGGCACTGGAAAAAGTGCAGGCACTGATGCAGGCCGACCCAGCCTTGCAAGTGGTGCCCGCGCATGACAGCGAAGTGCAGGATGCGCTTGGCTACTTTCCTGCCTGGGTAAAGTAAGCGCGGGGCGGGTATCCCTCTTGGTCCGGCCAGTTCAGCGTCTGCCAGCGACCGTCGACGCGACGCGCCAGGCTGCCGCCTTCCAGCTGCCACAAATGCAGCCAGCCATGTTCGATCAGCTGCCGCACGACCCGATGCTTGGCGACGATGGCATCGATGCGCGACTGCGGCGCGGCGATGACGACGGTGAGGCGCAGCGGCTCGTGCATGGCGCATTCGCCATCATGCAGCGATTGCTGCGACAGGCCGATGCGCAGATCGCCACCATTGCCTTCGAACACGCCGATATGGCCGCCCACCACGTTATGCAGCAGCTTGTTACCGCAGCCATACAGGCGCGGCTCGCATTGCGAGGCATGGTATTGCCAGTTGATCCAGTGAGTGACCAGCATCGGTGCGGTCATCAGTAGCTCCAGCAAGCTACCGTCGGCATCCTGGCTGGCGTCGTAGTCGTGCAGGAAGCTGCGGCCATCGAGGCGCAGCCCTCGGCTCAGGCTGCGCGGCGCGATGATAAAGGCGGCATTGCCGGCCAAGCCCCACTCCGGGCGGGTCTGGGCGCCATCGCTGGCCCGCCCGTGCAGCGCGGCCAGCAGCGCGGCGTCGTCCATGTCTGCCAGCCCAAGGCGTGGGGCGCGCTCCTGCCTGACTTGGCGCAGTGCGGTTTGCGAAACCAGCTCGAAGTGCGCCAGGGCGGAGCGGGCATACTCGGGCAACAGATCGCGATCGAAATACTCCAGCTCGTCGGTGGTGGTGTTATGCAGCGCCGCCACAAACACCGTGTGCTGCGGGATATGGATGCCCTCGGCCAACAGGCCGTCACGTAAGGCCGCATCGTTGAGCAGCAGGGCCAGTACCCGCGCATTGACTTCACCGGTCTGGCCGCAGCAAGCGCCACAGTCGAGCGCTGCCGCATGCGGATTATTGCTGCTCTGGCTGCCATGGCCGACCAGCAGCACCAGCGGTGCCAGCTGGCGATTCAGCCCCATGGCGCCGAGCACCCGCTTTGCCAAGTCCACCCGGCTGGCCAGCGGCAGATGCCCCAGCGTCGGGCGGCACAGCGCCGCCGCGCCGGCGGGCAGGCCGGCGAGATCATCGCGCTGGCGCAGCTGGGTACGCTGGCGCAGCCAGCCGGCCAGCTTGCCGCCATAGGCCCAGCCGAATGCTTCGACAAACGAGAACGCAGCCGCGGGCCAGCGGCTGGCAGCCTGCCACTGCTGGCTCAGGCGAAAACCCTGCTGCCGTTGCGCCACCAGGCGCTCGCGGGCCGGCACCGGGCCTTCATAGGCGGCAGGCGCCAGCAACTGCTCCTCTACCTGCATGGCTGGCGCCAGTAGGCCCGGTAGCTGCGGCCGCGATGCGCTGCTGCCCAGCGGCGCATAGGCGATCGGCAAGCCGAAAAAGCCGGCAAAGCCAATGGTCTGGATGGTCGGGTCGGCTGCCTCCAGCGCGCGGCGCAAGGGTTCGCTGCGCACATCGATGCAGAATGCCGCCTGCACCGTGATCGGCGCCACCACGGGCGCCACGCGCGTGCCGCATAGCCGGGCTGCCAATTTGGCCTGATAGCCGGCCTCAAGCGCCTGCTGCCATAGCGCATCCAGTGCAAAAGCGGCGTGCGCCTCGTTCAGCTTGTGCGCAAAACCCTGCCAGCCCTGGCGCAGTGTGGTGAATGCCGCCTCGGCGCGCCCTGGCGCCAGCCCGTCGAGCAAGATCGCCCCCCACGCCAGCCGTATTGCCAGCAATTCGCGCAGATGCCGGTCCTCGCCACCGTCCAGATTGGCCTGCCAATGCAGATAGGCGCACCAGGAGGCCCAGCCGTTCACCGTCAGCAAGATCGCCTCGAGATAGTCGGCCCACACCTCATGGGGCAGCCCCAGCTTATCCAGCACCCAGCGCTCGGCCGCCTCGGGCGTGGCCGGCAGATTGGCCAGTTGCCGGCCCAGCTGGGGCAGACCCATCAGGATGCCGATACCGTGGTCATGCTGCAGCGTGTCGCGCCAGAACGCATACAGTCCAGCGTCGCGCTGCGGCTGCCAGTCGGCCTGGTGCTGGTCGAAATAGGCCGCACAGGTCTGGCTCACCTGATGGGTGATCGCCTGGCGCCATGGCAGATGATGGCGCTGCGCCGGGCCGCTATCGAGCAGGTCGATCAACAGGGGCAGGGGTTGCACCGTGTTGTCCCGCGCCAATGCCGCCAGACAGCTGTCGCTATCGGCATAGCGCGCATCGCCCTGCATGGCCACGGCGGCACGCAGATCGGCCTCACGGATGCGACCGCTTTGCCAGGCGCGCCGGAATTCATCGCGGGATGGATAAACACGCACCCCGCCCAGCAGGGCCATGCGGGCCGCGACTTCCGGCAGCGGCCGGTCGATCCGCCCCCAGTGCGGATTGACGGCAATCGCCCGATCCAGCGGCCAGGCAGGTGCAATAGCCTGGCAGGCTTGCCGGCAAGCCTGTTCGACCCGCTGCTCGAAAGCCTCCTGGTTCGCGCGCAAGGAGCCGGCACTGTCGCCGCCAGCCGAGCCTGCTTCAGGGAA
>NZ_JAYRLZ010000091.1:0-14996 GCF_041904975.1 Chitinimonas sp.
GCGGGCCGCTTCCACGGCGGCGTTCAGCGCCAGGATATTGGTCTGGAAGGCGATGCCGTCGATGACTGAAATGATGTCGACGATCTTGCGCGCCGAGGCGTTGATGTCCTGCATGGTGCTGACCACCTGGCCGACCACCTCGCCACCGCGCACCGCGATATCGCTGGCGCCACGTGCCAGCTGGTTGGCCTGCTTGGCGTTTTCGGCATTCTGTTTCACCGTGCTGGTCAGCTGTTCCATGCTGGAGGCGGTTTCCTCGAGGCTGGCCGCCTGGCTTTCGGTGCGATTGCTGAGGTTCTGGTTGCCGGCGGCGATCTCTTGTGAGGCGGTGCCTATGGTGTCGGAGGCTTCCTTGATCTGGGTAATGATTTCCGCCAGTTTTTCGGCGGTGGCATTGCTGTCGTCCTTGAGCTGGCCGAAGGTGCCGGCATAGTCGCTGACGATGCGTTGGGTGAGATCGCCTTCGGATAGCGCGGCCAACATGCCTACCACTTCGGCGAGACCCTGCTCGGTCGTGCGCAGGAGCAGATTGATGTTTTCTGCCAGCTGTTTGAAAAAGCCTTCCTTGCCGGCCAGGGCAATCTGTTGATCGAACTGGCCACGGGCGGCAGCTGCGATGACCACGCCGATTTCTTCCTCGGCCTGTACCTGGTCGCTGACATCGCGCCATTGGCCGACCGAGCCGACATTGTTGCCGTGCTCGTCGGTAATCGGATTGGTGACAATATCGAATAGCCGCCCGCCAATATCGAGCCGGCTGCGCACGGTGCCATTGATGTTGGCCAGACGCGCCAGGGCTTCCTGCGGATTGTCATAAAACAGCCCGATGCTGCTGCCGACCAGCTTTTCCGGGTCGATGGCCGGCCGCTGCTGCTTCAAGGGTACGGCGAGGCGGCGTACCGTCTCTTGCAGGGCGCGGTTTACATAGAGGATGGTGCCTTGCTTGTCGACGATGCGGATCGGTAGTTCGACGCACTCCAGCGCCTTCATTACCCGCGACATTTCGGCGGCAGCCAGCCGTTCACGCTCGAGCATGGCCAAGGCTTCGGTTTCGTCTGCCCATTCCACCACCGTGCCGCTGGCCTGGCCGCTACTATCGATGATCGGGTTCATCACCAGCTTGAAGCGGCGGTTGCCGATGCTGAGGCGGGCGGTATGGGTGCCGCGCAGCTGTGCCAGTATGCCGCGCTGATGCCCGGGGTTTTTGTGAAAGTTGTCTATGCTGGCGCCAATGATCGAGCGGGCATTGAACTGCGGCAGTTCGCGGCGGATATCGCTCTCGGCTGCCTGCAACAGCTGTGCCTGCGCCGGATTGATATACAGGATGGTGCGGTCGGCATCGGCAATCATCACGCTGGTGCTGACCGAATCGAGTGCCGAGCGGATGCGCAGATTCTCGCGCGCCTCGCGGGCCCCGGCCTGCAAGCCGGTCTGCATCTGCTGCATGGCAGCGGCCAGGCTGTGCTTATCGTTCGCGTCCACCCGCATTGCCATATCCAGTTCGCCTGCAGCGATCCGCCTTGCCAGCTGCACCAGTACTTCCGGCTCGCCACCGAGCAGCCGTGCCTGCAGGCGCAGCAGCCAGTAACAGATGCCGGCAGTGCCGAGCAAGGCCACCAGCAGAACAACCATCACCAGCTTCTCCTGGAAGTGGCTTTGGTCCAGCAGCCGGTCGGAGATCTCGGTGGCTTCCTTCATCTCCCGATCGGCCATCGCCTCGGTCTTGTCCTTGTAGGCATTAAAGCTTTCACGCATGCCGCCCATCAATTGCAGCTGGCTGCGTACCATATCGCCGCTGCTGAACAATTTGCGGTAGCTGTCCTGCTGCGCCTGGAAATCCGCTCCGAGTTTCTGGATTTCGGCAATATCTTTCAGCCCCACCTCGTCGTTGCCGTCTTTCGCGCGTTTTTCCATGGTCTGCAGCAGTTCGCCGATCTTGGCGCGCGCTTCGCCGATGCGGCTCCATTCTTTTTCGGCCGCCTCGCCTGGCCCGAAAATCTGCATATTGCGGAGGGCCCGGCCTATGGTATTGATCTGCGAAAACATGCCATACGAGAGTTTGGCGTGCGGGATATTGTCCTCGGCCAGGGTCTCCATCGCCTCGGCGGTGGTGGAAGCGGCATGCAGCTGCATCAGCCCGAGCAGGCCTACCAGTACCAGCAAGGCGGCAAAGGCCAGATAGAGTTGTTTTTTGAAGGTCATGGCGCTCCCCTTGGTATCAGGCGGCTTCCTGGGCGCTGTCGGCCAGCTGCATTTCCCGGCTGGTCAGCAGTCTTTCGATATCGGCGAGAATGATCATCCGCTCCTCTACCGTTCCGAGGCCCTGGATGAATTCGGTATTGAGGGTGGCGCCGAATTCGGGCGCCGGTTTGATCTGCTCGCCATTGAGGGTGATCACATCCGATACGCCATCAACGACGATGCCGATCACCCGGCGTGCCACATTGAGAATGATCACCACGGTGAACTGGTCGTAACTAGGTTCACCCAGCGCGAATTTGATGCGCAAATCGACAATCGGCACGATGATGCCGCGCAGATTGATCACCCCCTTGATAAAGGCCGGGGTATTGGCAATGCCGGTTACATGGTCGTAACCGCGTATTTCCTGCACCTTGAGGATGTCGATGCCGTATTCCTCGCGCCCCAGGGTAAACACCAGATATTCGGCGCTGCCGGCGTGGCTGCTTGCTGTTTCCATCATGCTCTCCTGTGCATTTGCCGCGAGGCTTTAACCAGCCTGCCAGGGTGTTGCTATTTGCCTGCCCGGCGCGAGCGCCGGGCCTTGCGTGACCGTCTTAGAACTCGCTCCAGTCGTCTTCGTCCGCCTTGGGCTTTGCCGGCAGCGCGTGGCGTGCCTTGAGCTGTGCTGGCGGGCTGGCCTTGCCGCGTTTGGTGGGCTGGCGCTGCGGGGCATCGTTTTCCAGCTGGAAGCGTGCTACCGCCATGGCGAGGCTTTGCGATTGCTCCTCCAGGCTCGCTGCCGCCGCCGCTGCCTGTTCCACCAGGGCGGCGTTCTGCTGGGTCATATCGTCCATCTGGGTGATGGTGGTGTTGACCTGCTCGATACCGGCGCTTTGTTCGGCCGAGGCAGCCGAGATCTCGCTCATGATGTCGGTGACGCGTTTCACCGAGTTCACCACTTCTTCCATGGTGCGGCCGGCGTCGTTGACCAGCTTGCTGCCGGCTTCCACCTTGTTGACCGAATCGTCGATCAGGGTCTTGATTTCCTTGGCGGCAGCGGCCGAGCGCTGTGCCAGATTGCGCACTTCGGAGGCGACCACGGCAAAGCCGCGCCCCTGCTCGCCGGCGCGGGCCGCTTCCACGGCGGCGTTCAGCGCCAGGATATTGGTCTGGAAGGCGATGCCGTCGATGACTGAAATGATGTCGACGATCTTGCGCGCCGAGGCATTGATGTCCTGCATGGTGCTGACCACCTGGCCGACCACCTCGCCACCGCGCACTGCGATATCGCTGGCGCCACGCGCCAGCTGGTTGGCCTGCTTGGCGTTTTCGGCATTCTGTTTCACCGTGCTGGTCAGCTCCTCCATGCTGGAGGCGGTTTCCTCGAGGCTGGCCGCCTGGCTTTCGGTGCGGTTGCTGAGGTTCAGGTTACCGGCGGCGATTTCTTTCGATGCGACGGTAATCACATCGGCTGCTATGCGCACATCGGCAATCGCATCGCGCAAGCCGCTGGCTGTCTGGTTGAAGGCGTCGCGCAGGCGGTTGAATTCGCTGTCGAACTCGCCCTGGGCGCTGATATTGAGATTGCCCTCGGCCAGCGCCAGCAGGCCACGGCTGATTTCGGCCAGGGCAGTGCGTTGCGGGGTGATGTCGGCGGCGTATTTGACCACCTTTACCGGCTTGCCGCTCAGGTCGAAAATCGGGTTATAGGTGGCTTGCAGCCATACTTCCTTGCCACCCTTGCCGATACGCTTGATCTGGTCGGCAAACGCCTTGCCGGCGCGCAAGTCGGCCCAGAAGGTCTGGTAAGCCGGGCTATTGCGGTAGTCGGCCTCGACAAACAGGCTATGGTGCTTGCCGCGTATCTCGTCAAGGTTGTAGCCCATGGCCTTGAGGAAGTTATCGTTGGCGGTCACCACATGGCCGTCCATATCGAAGTCGATCACTGCATTGGATTTATTGATCGCCTCGAGCCGGTTGGTAAAGTCCAGGGCGCGGCGTTTGGTTTCATCGATATTGGTCTGGATCGATACAAAGCGCTCCAGCTTGCCGCTGGCGTCCTTGACCGGGTTGATGGCCAGCGAGATCCAGTACATCTGGCCGGCCTTGCTGTAGTTGAGAATCTCTTCATAAAACGGCTGCTGGCTGCGCAGCTTTTCGCTGACCCGCCGCACTGTTGCCGCATCGGTGAGTGGCCCTTGCAGTACCGCACCGGGCTTTTTGCCACGTACTTCCGGCAGGGTGTAGCCGGTGAGTCGCTCAAAGCCATTGTTCACGTATTCGATCAAGCCATTGGCGTCGGTAATCACCACCGAGTTGTCGGTCTCATTGGCCACCAGCGACAGCATCTTGATCTGCTCGCGCTGCGCCACTTCAGCGGTGACATCCTTGAGGAAGGCAGTGTAGACAATACGCTTGCCGAGTTTGACCTTGGATAGCGACAGATTGGCCCAGGCATGGCTGCCGTCGCGCCGCTCGATCGCCACCTCGCGCGAGGTGCCGACGATCTTGTCATGGCCAGTGCTGCGGTTGGCGTTGACGAAGCTATCGTGCTGCGGCTGGATCATTGCCGGCACCAGCATCTTCACGTTCTGCCCGATCACCTCGGCACGCCGGTAGCCCCACAGGCGCTCGGCGGCGGCATTGAAAAACGTCACATTATTGCGCTCGTCTATGCTCACTACCGCGTCGAGCGCTTGTTCCAGGGTCTGCGTTACCTGCTCCTGCGCCTCGCGCTCGGCCGTGATGTCCTGCACAAAGGCGGTGTAATGAATCTGGCCGCGCACCCGCACTTTCGACAGCGACAGCTTCACCCACACCTTGCTGCCATCCTTGCGCTCCAGTTCCACCTGGCGCGAGGTGCCGACAATCTTGTCCTGGCCGGTACGCCGGTTCTGGTTGACATAGCCATCGTGGTTGGACTGGATCGCCATCGGCACCAGCATCTTCACATTGCGGCCCAGCACCTCGCTGCGCCGGTAACCCCACAGGCGCTCGGCTGCGGCGTTGAAAAAGGTGACATTGTTATTGGCATCAATGGTGATCACCGCATCGATCGCCTGCTCCAGCGCCTGATCGGCACTGTTCTTCAGCCACGAAAACCAGCTATTTATCGCCACGGTAACGCCTCCCTAAATGACTGCCATTGCCTTGTTATGAATGGTGGAATGGATCGGTTCACTGCGTGTTGTCCTGGCGCTGCTTGCTCAGGCTCATGCGCACCAGCGATTCCACATCGATGATCAGTGCCACATGACCATCGCCCATGATGGTGGCGCCGGATATACCTGCCACCTTGCGGAAATTGGCTTCCAGGCTCTTGATCACTACCTGGTGCTGGCCGAGCAGATCGTCCACATACAGGGCGGTCTTGCCCGCTTCGGATTCGAGGATGACAAACAGGCCATTGCTGAAGTCTTCCAGCGTTGCATCGCCCTCGAACACCTCGTGCAAGGTGATGATGGGCAGATAGTCGCCGCGCACCGACACCACCCGACCCTTGCCCGACACGCTGCGGATATCCTTGCTGTTGGGCTGCAGCGATTCGACGATGAAGGCCAGTGGAATGACATAGACTTCGCGCGCCACCCGGATTGCCATGCCTTCGAGAATCGCCAGGGTAAGCGGCAGTCGTATGGTCATGGTGGTACCGGCATCCTTCACGGTATCGATATCGATGCGGCCGCCCATGCCCTGGATATTGCGGCGCACTACATCCATGCCGACGCCGCGGCCCGATACATCGGTCACCGTTTCGGCGGTGGAAAAACCGGGCTCGAAAATCAAGGGCCAGATCTCGTTGTCGGGCATGGCATCGCTGACCTTCATGCCTTGCGAGCGGGCCTTGGCGAGAATGCGCTCGCGATTGAGCCCGGCACCGTCGTCCGAGACCTGGATGATGATATTGCCACCCTGATGAAAGGCCTTGAGGGTCAGCGTGCCCTGCTCGTCCTTGCCCTTGGCGAGGCGCGCTTCGCTTTTTTCGATGCCATGGTCGAGGCTGTTGCGCACCAGATGGGTAAGCGGGTCGGCCAGCTTTTCGATCAGGCCGCGATCGAGTTCGGTGCTCTCGCCATGGGTGACCAGCCGCACCTTCTTGCCCAGCTTGCTGGCGGTGTCGCGCACCACGCGCGGGAAACGACTGAATACAAAGGAGATCGGCATCATGCGGATCGACATCGCCGATTCCTGCAATTCACGGGTATTGCGCTCCAGCAAGGCAATGCCGGCATGCAAGCGCTCATGCAGTGCCGGGTCGAGCTGGCCCGTGATCTGCGACAACATGGCCTGGGTGATCACCAGTTCACCGACCAGATTGATCAGTTCATCGACCTTCTCGACGCCTACCCTGATCGAATTGGACTCGCTGTTTCCCGCCGCCGCTGGCACCGCCGCCGGTTTGCTCGCCTTGCTGGCAGCTGGTGCCGCGCCTGCTGCAGCGCTTGAAGCGGTTTTGCCCTGTACATCTGGCGCTGTCGGCGCAAACAAGCCATAGCCATCGCCTTCCTCGACCACACCATGAGCATCGGCAGGTGCGAACAGGCCATAGCCGGGTCCTTCTTCGGCGATGGCCGGCTGGCGGGTCGGCGTGAGCGGCTCGAACAGGCCAAAGCCTTCACCCTCCTCAATCACGCCATCGTTGGCCGTGGAAGGTGCGAACAGGCCAAAGCCGTCACCTTCTTCAGCGATGCCGTTCTCCGGTTGGGCGAACAGGCCATAGGGTTCCGGCGCGACGAGCATTTCCAGGGTATAAGCATCTTCATCGAGCACAAAGCCGATCGCCTCGCGGATTTGTTCGCCGCTGTCCGGGCTTACGGTCTGATAGTGTTCGCCCGAGCCTTCATCGTCGATCCAGCCAAGGCCGGTGAGCCCACGTTTCAAGGTTTCGCGCTGCTGCGCATTGACCTTCTTTTTCAGGCTCAGACGCCAATGATTGCCCGGGCTGCTGCTGGTTTCCTGGCTGCTATCGGCCGCTGCGTCGTCGTTTTCCTGCTCCAGCGCATGCAGTTTCTGGCAGATGGCATGGGCGGCGTCGTTGTTTTGCTCCTGTCCGGCCTGATGCGCCTGCAGCATGGTCTGCAAGGCATCACCGGCTTCCAGGAAGGTGTCGACCATATCGGTGCGCAGCGACAGGGTGCCCTTGCGCACGCGGTCCAGCTGGTTTTCCAGAATATGGGTGACGTCGGTCAGATCGGTAAAGCCAAAGGTGGCGGCTCCGCCCTTGATCGAATGAGCGGCGCGGAAAATGGCATTGAGGGCTTCCGGGTCTGGCGCTTCCAGATTGATCGACAGCAGCTGCGACTCCATGGCCGCCAGATGCTCATTGGCTTCGTCGAAGAAAGTCTGGACGAACTGCGACATGTCGATATCCATCGACGCCTCCCTGTGGCTGGTTTGTTGCGCGGCTTGGCGGGCTACACCAGCACTTTTTTGATCACTTCGAGGAGCTTTTGCGGATCGAACGGCTTGACCAGCCAGCCGGTGGCGCCGGCCGCCCGCCCTTGCGACTTCATGGTGTCGCCGGCTTCGGTGGTCAGCATCAGGATCGGCGTGCTGCGGTATTGCGCCAGGGCGCGCAGCGAGCGGATCAGTGTCAATCCATCCATCACCGGCATGTTCTGATCGGTGAGAATCAAATCAAAACTCTGTGCCTTGGCGGCACGCAAGCCGGCCTCGCCATCGGCGGCTTCCACCACCTGGTAGCCGGCGGATTTGAGCGTGAAGGCAACCATCTGGCGGATTGAGGCAGAGTCATCAACAGTCAACACGGTCTTTGCCATGTAGGGGCCTCCTGGGGCGGTTAATTGCGGTGCAGTCCGAAAACCGGTGGTTAATCAGAACAGCTCGATATCATTGCTGGCCATGCTCTTTTGGGTGACCGGGTGCCGGCCATTGACGTGTTCGAGCCCATCGAGCAGGGCGATGACCTGCTGGTGGGTCTGTTCCAGCAAGCGTTTGCTGTGTTCGAGATCGGGGTGGGCATAGTCCGGGCGGCCCTGGCGGGCGGCTTGATTGAGCGTCTCGAACGGTACGGAAAGCTGCGCCAGCCGCCGCTTGGTATGTTCGAGTGACTGGCTGACCAGATCCTGGAACTGCAAGGAGGTGATGGCGGTATTGGTACTCATTTGCACCTCGCCGGCGATCTGGTTCAGTTCATTGACGGCGTCTTCCATTGAGCCGCTCAGTGCGCGAATCTGCACAATGGCCTGCTGGACATTGTTCTTCGCTTCCAGCACATAGCTCATGTCTTGCGAGGCAAGGCTGGAGATGCTGACATCGGCGTCGGCTACCGAGCCATGCACCTTGATGATGGTCTCGCGGATGCGCTGGCTGAAATCATTGGTACGCAGCGATAGCGAACGCACCTCATCGGCCACTACCGCAAACCCGCGCCCGGCCTCTCCGGCACGCGCTGCCTCGATGGCGGCATTGAGCGCCAGCATATTGGTCTGCTTGGAAATGGAGTCGATATCGCCAAGAAAGGCGAGGATGCCATTGATCAGGTTGCTGATATCGTGCAGGCGGTTGACCAGCTCGATACTGATCTGGCTGGTGCGCAAGGTATTGTCGACAAAGCTCTCCAGGGTGGCATTGGTTTCCTGGGCAAAGCGCTCGAAAGTCATTGTCTGGGCATCGCCCCTGAGCACCTGGGTGCTGGTCAGGTTAAGCACGATCTGCTGCTGCTGGTTGGCGAGGCGAGTAATGGTGCTGAAGCTGTCGATCAGGCCGCGCATGGCATCGTTCACCAGCCGGCTGGCATCGTCGAGTTCGTGGCTGGCCTGTTTGTGTTGCGAAACTGTCTCACTGCAGAGCCTTTCTGCCAGATCGCTGGCCGTGCCGATCAATGATTCCGGCCGTACGCCGGCACGCGCTTGCTGCGGCGTTTCACCGTTGCGAAGCGCAGCCAGCGCGATAAGCAGGCTGGTGGCAAGGCATTGAAGCAGGCTGGTCAGAAAGCCCTGGCCATTGAGTGCATACAGGGCCAGATTGAACACAGCACTTGCAAGCAGCAAGGCAAGGTGAATGCGGGTGAATTGCCAGATCACGTTGTCATCCTGTGGTCAGCTTCAAGACGCAGGCAAATTCCTTGCTGCCAGCCTGCAACTATTTCCTACACTGGGTAGAGCTAAGCGTAGTCCAATTTTTTCTTTTGCAAAGCGCGCAAGCCAAGCAGCAATGCGCGACGGCGGGAGTCAGTCCATGTCAGTAAGCTGCCGTATCCAGGATGGTGTCGCGGTGATCTCGGTGCTGGGGCGCTTCAATTTCGCCCTGCATCAGCCGTTTCGCAATGCAACGGTGGAGGCGCTGGCTGCCAGCGGCATACGCAGCCTGGAAGTGAATCTGTATGAAACCGAATACATCGACAGCTCGGCGCTGGGCATGTTGCTGGTGCTGCGTGAGCAGGCCGCCGGCAAGGGCATTACCAGCATCAAGATCATCGGTGCCCGTGGCTCGGTCAAGCAGGTGCTGGCCATTGCCAAATTCGAAAAGTTCTACACCCTGGACTAGGCCGCATGACGCGCAAGCTCAGCATCCTGGCGGCAGACGATAGCGAGATGAATCGTCGCCTGCTCACCCGTTTCATTACCCAGCTGGGGCACGATATCGTGCTGGTGAACGACGGCCAGGCCGCCGTCCAATATTGCCAGGCAACCCGGCCTGATCTGATCCTGATGGATGTGATGATGCCGGTGATGGATGGCCTGGAGGCCACCCGGCAGATCCGCAGCCTGCTCGGCGAGCATTGGCTGCCTATCATCTTCCTTACCGCCAAGGCCGATCAGGAAGATGTGATCCAGGGCCTGTCGGCCGGCGGTGATGACTATCTGTCCAAGCCCATCGATATCACCCTGTTGTCGGCCAAGATCAATGTGATGGCGCGCATCGCCGACATGCAGCTGCGCATCGCCCAGGATGCCGAGCAGCTCGAGGCCTATTACCGTGCCAACGAGGCGGAGCAGGAGCTGGCCAAGCATGTGCTGAGCAGCCTGACCGTGCATGCCGAACAGGCAGCGACCGGCGTACAGGAGTGGATCAAGCCGGCGGTGAATTTCAGCGGTGATGTGGTGGCGGTGGAGCGCTCCCCTACAGGTGTCGCGCACATCATGCTGGCCGACAGCACCGGCCATGGCCTGTCGGCTGCCATCAGCTGCCTGCCGGCAGTGTCGGCCTTTCATTCGATGACGCAAAAAGGCTTTGCCATCAGCGCCATTGCCCGCGAAATCAATACGCAGTTGCATCGCAGCCTGCCCTTGGGGCGCTTTGTTGCCGCCATCCTGGTGGCGGTAGATTACGCCGAACGCATCGTCTCGCTATGGAACGGTGGCCTGCCGGCTGCCTTGCTGGTGGATGCCGACGGCAAGCTACTGCGCCGCTTCGAATCGCAAAATGCGCCGCTGGGCATACTGGGCAATGAGGATTTCGACCCGGGCCTTGCGGTATATCGCTGGCCCGAAACCGCTACGCTGGCGCTGTTCTCCGATGGCCTGAGCGAAGCGCGCAACGCGCAAGACAAGGAATTCGGTGAGGCCAGCATGCTGCAGGTGCTCGCCTCGGTGCCGGCCGAGCAAAGAATGGCGGCCGTGCGGCAGGCGGTAGCCGAGCATCTGGACGGGCGCGAGGCGCACGATGATGTGTCGCTGGTGATTATTCCGTGCGAGCAGCGACAGAACAGCATGCCCGAATCAGCCCAGGCCGATGCCGCGCACACCGAATTGGCTGACTGGGAGATTCGCCTGTCGTTCGGGCCACGCCAACTGCGCGAGGATAACTGCATGCCGGCCCTATTGGGCTGGTTGCATCAGATCAATCTCAATGAAACCCAGTTTGGCGAGGTGCTGCTGGTGATGAGTGAGTTGTTCAACAACGCACTCGATCATGGCGTGCTCAAGCTGTCGTCCCTGCAAAAGAGCGCCGGCGAGGGTTTTGGTCAATATATGGAAGAGCGGCAGCGCCGCTTGCAGGCGCTGGAGTCGGGCAGCATAGAAATCGGTATGAACTACCGGGTCGATGCCGAGCGCGCCTTGCTGCGATTATGGATGAAGGACAGCGGCGAAGGATTTGACTTCGCGCGCCAGGATATGGCCCGCCTTAGCGACGATGGCCAACAGACGCATGGCCGTGGCCTTGCGCTGGTGCGCCGGCTGTGCGAGAGCGTGTTGTTCGTCGGCAGTGGCAATCAGGTGGAGGTGGAGTACGCCTTGAAGTAGTCATCTTGCTAATCCAGATTTGCCCCTGATTGGGGGAGGAATATGCACAACAACAAGCGCCTGATCGGTGCGATCAACCCGCAAACCCCTGGGTATACCGTTTTGAAGCCGTTTCGTGATCTGGTGCTGACCACGCTGCTGGTTGGCCTGTTGGACGTTGTTTCCATGGGTTTGCCCTCACGATCGGACGGACTGCCCTTGCTGTACTTTGGCAATGCGGTGCTGTTGGTGTTGTTCGTTGGACGGCCCGGCACCAGTTGGCCGTGGATTGCAGCAGGCGCCCTTGCCGGTGAAATCATCGCACGATGGTGCTTCGGCGTCGGTGTAGGCCCCAGGCTATTGGTCAGCCTGGTCAATACTGGCGCCGCTGCGCTGGTGGCTGCCTGGATACGACAGCGGCAATGGCATGCGGGTTTCGAACAGGGCGCTCTGTCCCTGTTACGGCTGCTGGGATTAGGTGCGGTGCTATTGCCCTTGCCGGCAGCCATGCTGATGGGCTTGCCGGCGATCGGGGTCGACGCCAATCGCTATTTCGCATCGAATGTACTGGGTTGCCTAACCATGCTGCCGCTGGCGGCCTCGCTGCTGACCGGCGGAGCGTTACGGATGCCTCCTCGCAGCGTTGCCATGCTGCTCGTCTTGCTGGCCTTCGAGTGGCTGGCGTTTCGCTTTCTGCCGCAACCATTTGTCTACTTCGCCATGCCGGTGCTGGTTTTGGCGACCCTGCTACCGTTCGCCCAGGTGGCCTTGCAAGTGTGGCTCTGTTCGGTGTTGGCGGTGCTGCTGATTTCAACTGGTGTACCTGCAGTAGAGCCTGCCATATTGCGCCTTAGCGGGCTGAGCCAGCTATTGTCCCTGATGCTGATGGTTCTCTCCCCTTTGTTGCTGGCGGCGGTGATGGGTCAAAACCGGCGGCAGGCGCAGGCTTTGCACCTGGTGGCCGCCACCCAGCGAAAAATGATCGATGCCTTGTTCGAGGCGGTATTGCTGATCGATGCCGGCGGCCGTATTCGCGCCTGCAATCAGGCGGCAGAGCGCATGCTGGGCAAGGATGCGGGCGGCTTGGGCGACCGCCCCTTGGCCGATTGCCTGGCAGGCGCCGTGGACGGCGAGGGTGTTGCCTTTGCGCCGGGCAAGCATCCACTGGATTTGTTGTCGCAAGCGGCAGAAGTGCGCGACCTGTTGCTCGGTTTGCCGACTGGTAACACCCTGCGCTGGTTCCGCCTCAATGCTCGCTCGCTCGATCGGCCCGAAGAGGGCATGGCGCAGGAGAAGGGCCGGGTGATTTCACTGGAAGAGGTCAGCGAGCATCTGGCTGCGGTGAAGGCACTGGCGCTCAGCGAGCGCCGCCTGCGTACCCTGGTCGAGGCTTCGCCGGTACCGCATATGCTGGTGGAGGGGGATGGTGCGATCAGCTTGGTCAATGCGGCGTTTAGCAATGTATTTGGCTATGGCATGACTGATTTACCGCAAATCGCCGATTGGTGGCAGCAAGCGCTGCCCGACCCCGAATATCGTGCAACAGTACAGGCGCAATGGCAGCGCAGCACGGTGCAATGCCTGGGGACGCACGCCTGCAGTGAGCCGATCGAGATGATTACGCAAGACCGCGACGGCTGCGCCCATGTGGTGCTGTGTTCCATGGCCCTGCTGGGGCCGTCGGCCAGTGATGGACAGCTGCTGATTCTCTATGACATCACCGATCTGCGCCGCGCTACTGACGAATTATTGGCCCTTAATCAGACCCTGGAAGCCAGGGTCGATGTGCGTACCGCCGAGCTGCAGGAGGCCAAGGCCGTGGCCGAGTCGGCCAATCAGGCTAAGAGCAGCTTTATTGCCAATATGACGCATGAAATCCGCACCCCGCTCAACTCGGTACTGGGCATGGCCCATCTAGCCCTGCAAACCGAGCTCGATCCGCAGCAGCGAGATTATCTGCAAAAGATCCAGATGTCGGGCACCCATCTTTTGGGCGTCATCAGCGATATCCTCGATATTGCCAAGATCGAGGCGGGCAAGGTGGAGCTGGATGTACAGGCCTTTGATCTGCACCAGGCATTGCGCAGCGTGGTGGACCTGGCGCGCGAGAAAGTCGACAAACCGAAGCTGGAAGTGCAGCTGAGCCTGGAATCGACTGTGCCGCAGTTTATCTATGGCGATACCCTGCGCCTGAATCAGGTGTTGTTCAATCTGCTCAGCAATGCAGTGAAGTTCACCGAGCAGGGTGAAGTGGTGCTGGTTGTGAGCGTATTCGACAAGGCACAGCAAGCCTTCCTCAATTTTTCGGTGCGCGATACTGGTGTCGGCATTGCGCCAGCCGCGCAGGCCAGATTATTCCAGTCCTTCCAGCAAGCCGATGCCTCGGTATCGCGCAAATTCGGCGGTACTGGCCTCGGCCTTGCCATTTCACGTCAGCTGGTGGACATGATGGGTGGCCAGATGGGCGTGGAGAGCGAGCCTGGCTTGGGGAGCACCTTCTGGTTCACCTTACCGCTGCGTCGGGCCAGTCCGGCCATGGCTGACCTGCCACGCCGCTCTGCCGATCGCGCCAGCAGCCGTGCCCTGCTCAATGGCCGCCGCATCCTGTTGGTGGAAGATCATGCCTTCAATCAGCAGGTGGCGGTGGAGATGCTCAATGCGGTGGGCGTGCAGGTGGTGGTGGCCGGCGACGGCCATGCCGCACTGCAGGCCTTGAACGAGCAATCGGTCGATCTGGTGCTGATGGATATCCAGATGCCGAATATGGATGGTTACGAAGCCACCCGGGAGATTCGCCGGCAGGCGCGCTGGCAAGAGCTGCCCATTATTGCCATGACCGCCAATGCCACGATTGATGATCGCAATGCCACCCGCATTGCCGGCATGAATGACTTTGTCACCAAGCCGGTACTTGCTGAAGCCCTGTATGCGGTGCTGGCGCGCTGGCTCAAGCCGCACGAGGGTGCGGCATCGCTCGGGCCGGAACTTCCTGCGGCTCAGGCAGGGTTGCCCGACGCCATGGTCGCCGAAGGAGCTCCGGTGCTGGATATGTCGGTGCTGATTGCCATGATCGGCAACGATGCCGAGCGCATCCACCGCTTTGCCGGCAAGTTTCTCGAATCAACCGAGCTGGGTTTGAGCGAAATGGAGATGCAGCTGGCCAACGGCGATCTGGCGGGCTTTGCTGCAACGGCGCACCGCATCAAATCCAGTGCCTTGACCGTGGGCGCACGGCCGATGGCCGACCTGCTTGCCGAAGCAGCGGCCATGAAGCAGGGCGGCAATCTTGAACGCGCCGCCGAGCTGCAGGCTGGTATGCAGCAGAGCTTTGTCGAAGTGGCCCGTGCGATGCAGGACTACCTTGACACCGTGGGTACGGTGCAGGGTTGAACGGGCAAGTGTGTTTCAAAACAGCAAGACGCCGACAGGCGCAATCACCAGGAGCGAAAAAATGGACAACAAGCAGAGGGTACTGAGCGCCGACGATGAAAGCTTCATCCAGGAGATGATTGTCGAGGCACTCAGCGAGCGCTATCAGGTGACAACGGCAGACGATGGCGCCGACGCCTTGCAAAAGGTGGCGCAATGCCAGCCCGATATTGTCATCCTCGATGTGGAAATGCC
>NZ_JAYRLZ010000403.1:0-2645 GCF_041904975.1 Chitinimonas sp.
TGTCGACCAGGAAGGGCTTGTCATCGTTGACCAGCTCGATCACGGTGTGGCTGGTCTGCCAGCGATGGTCATCAAAACTCGGGTTGTACACCCGCACCGAGGGCTCGCCGGCCTTGCGCGTCTGCGCCAGCTTCAGGTGGGCGAGGGCGGCTCCCAGCCAGTCCTGCGCGTCGCGGCCCGACAGGTCATGGGCATCGGTGTCGGCGTAGTAGGTCTCGATCAGCTTGCTCAGATTGACCGGGCTGGCCTCGCGTTTGTCGATACGACGCACGATGTCGCCAACGAGGCTGGCGTGGATGGTTTGCATGGCTTACATGTCTCCTGCTTGGGAAAGAATGCAGAGGCTGTTCGATCAGCCTTCTGCGCGACAACCGCAACGGCGGCTGTCAACTGTTCTGTGGGGCTGTGCATCCTGAAGCGGCCGGCAGCGACTTGTTTGCTATCCGGGCCTGCTTCGGCGTTCGGTGGCGCGATTGTATATGCAAGCGCCGCTTTGCAGGCATGGCGCGGCCCGAATTGTAGCGCCGCGCGTCGCGCTACAGGGATTGGGGTAAGCGACAGTTTGTTATAGCCGTCGGCATTTCGCTGGCAGGGGAGAAATTGGCTGGTTATGCTTGCTTGGCTGGCAGAGCGGGCGCGCCCGGTCTGCCCCATTGTTACGCCGAGTCTGATTCCATGCATATTCAACGACATCCCTTGATCAGCCCCAGCCTGGGCACCCAGCGCGAGCTGCTCAGCTTTCACTACGGCCCGCGCGGTCGCGGCGAAAAAGTTTATCTGCAGGCCAGCCTGCATGCCGACGAATTGCCGGGCATGCTGGTTTTGCACTATCTGAAGCAGCGCCTGGCGCAGGCCGAGCAGGCGGGCCTGTTGCGCGGCGAGGTGGTGGTAGTGCCGGTGGCCAACCCGATCGGCCTGTCGCAAAACCTGCTGCAGCTACAGCTGGGCCGCTTCGAGATGTCCTGCGGCGAGAATTTCAACCGGCGCTATCCTGAGTTTGCAGAGTGGTTGGGCGACCAGCTGGAAGGGCGCTTGGGCAATGATGGCGAAACCAACAAGCGCATCATCCGCTCCGCCATGCAGGCCGCCCTGGCGGCGCAGCGCCCGCTTACCGAGCTGGGTTCGCTGCGCCAATTGCTTACCGGCCTGGCGCTCGATGCCGATGTGGTGCTGGATCTGCATTGCGACTTCGAGGCGGTGATGCATGTGTATTGCGAAACCCCCTGCCTGGATCAGGCCGAACCGCTGTACCGCCTGTTGGGCGCCGAAGCGGTGCTGTATGCCAAGGGCTCCGGTGGTGCCTCGTTCGACGAGGCGCTCAGTGGCGTGTGGTGGCAATTGGCCGAGCGCTTTGCCGGCCGCTTTCCGATTCCGCAGGCCTGCTTCAGCGCCACGGTGGAGTTGCGTGGCCAGGCCGATGTCGATGGCGCTCAGGCGCAGCACGATGCCGGCCAGCTGTTCGCCTATCTGCAGGCGCGCGGCGTAGTGCAAGGTGATATGCCAGCGCTGCCGCCGGCCCGCTGCACGCCCACGCCGCTGGCCGGGTCGGAAACCCTGCGTGCGCCCCATGCCGGGGTGATGGTATTTCGCCATCAACCCGGTGACTGGATCGAAGCGGGGCAGACCGTGCTGGAGGTGATCGATCCGCTCAGCGACACGGTAAGCGCGGTCAAGGCCAGCGTCAGTGGCCGGCTATATGCGCGGGAAAACCGCCGCTATGCCTTGCAAGGCATGGATCTGTGCCGAATTGCCGGCGCGGTGGCGTTTCGTACCGGCTATCTGCTCAGCGCTTGAGTCGGCCTTTTTCTGCATGGCGCCAAGCGCGCGTACAATCATCGGCTTTGCCGCAGCGCTGCGATAACGCTAAACGCCCCGAGTAGCCATGTTTGCCCTTGCCGATCATCCGCCCACCCAGACCGTGGGCCTGTTGCTGCTGCCCGGTTTCGCCGAGGGCGAGCTGGGGCTGTTGATCGACTGCATGGCGCTGTTGAATCAACTCAGCGAAGCGGACTGCTACCGCATCTGCCTGTTGTCGGTCGATGGGCAGCCTGTGGCCGGCCGCAGTGGCCGGCAATGGGCAGTGGACGGCGCCGTGGTCGAGCAGGCCGATTTGTCGCTGCTATTGCTGCTGGCCAGTGAGTCGCCGCGAGAGCTTGTCGGCAGCAGTCCATTGCTCGATACGCTCAAGCGCCTGGCGCAGCAGCGGGTTCTGCTCGCCGGTGTGAATGCCGGCGCCTTCTGGCTGGCGGCCGCCGGTTTGCTGGCCGGAATGCGCGCAACCGTGCACTGGCGGCTGCTTGATGCCTTCTCCGAGCAATATCCGCAAACCATTGCCAGCGCCTGCCTGTTTGAAATCGACCATGACCTTGCCAGCTGTGGCGGTGGTGCGGCGGTGGTCGATCTATTCCTGCATCTGGCGGCGCGCCAGCTGGGTGCCGATATCACCGCAGCGGTGGCCGAGCAGTTGTTGTTCGACCGCATTCGCGGCCGCGACGACAGGCAGCGCATACCGCTGCAGAATCAGATCGGTGGCAGCCAGCCCAAGCTGGTGCAAGCGGTAATGCTGATGGAGGCCAATCTGGAAGAGCCGCTGACTACCGATGAAGTGGCCCAGCATGTCTGCGTATCGCGCCGCCAGCTGGAAC
>NZ_JAYRLZ010000092.1:0-14866 GCF_041904975.1 Chitinimonas sp.
TGGATGGCCTGAGCAATGTCGCCGATGCGCTGGTGCTGGCCAACCGGGCTGGCATGCCGGCGCAGAATCTGCTGGTGGGCGATGCGGCTGGCCATATCGGCTGGACCATTGCCGGGCCCTTGCCGGCACGACAGGCGTCCCAGGCTGGCACCTTTCCTTTGACCCTGGCCGGGCAGGCACAATCTGGCTGGACCGCGCTAGCGGACGGCTCGACCCATCCGCGCCTTATCGATCCGGAAGCGGGCCAGCTGTGGACAGCAAACTCGCGCCAGCTGGCCGGCAGCAACTATGCCGCGCTCGGCGATGGCGGCGCCGACCTCGGCGCCCGATCGCAGCAGATACGCGACGATCTGACTGCCATCGCCGGCAAGGCGGACGAGCGCGCCAGCTTTGCCATCGGCTTCGATGACCGGGCGATCTTTCTCGGCACCTGGCGCGAGCGGGCGCTGAAACTGCTGGATGAGGCGGCCCTGGCCAATCACCCGCGCCGGGCCGAGTTCCGCCAGCAACTGTTGCAGAGCTGGGATGGCCACGCCAGTGTCGGCTCGGTGGGTTACCGGCTGACCCGTGGCTATATGCATGCGGTGTACGAGCAGCTGTTCAGTGGAGTCGACAAATTACTGGCCGACGCCAGCCATGACGAAGACAACGACTTTTCATCGGCCAGCAGCCGATGGCCGGTGGTGGTGGCCCGCCTGCTCGATGAACAGCCGGCCGGCTGGCTGCCGGCACGTTTCGCATCGTGGCGCGACCTGCAACTGGCGGCGGTCGATACGGTGATCGGTAATCTGGGCAAGGATGGCAAACCGCTGGCCGAGTCGCGCTGGGGCGCCCGCAATACCGCCAAGATCGCCCACCCCTTCACCCGTTTCCTGCCTTGGCTTGGCCCTTGGCTGGCGGCGCCGGCCGACGAGCTGGCCGGCGATAGCCATATGCCGCGCGTTGCGGCGCCACAGTTCGGCGCATCCGAGCGCATGGTGGTGAGTCCGGGGCGCGAGGCGCAGGGCATTTTCAATATGCCGGGCGGGCAGAGCGGCCATCCGCTCAGCCCTTACTTCCTGGCCGGCCATGCCGCCTGGGTGAAGGGCGAGCCGACGCCGTTCCTGCCGGGGCCGGCACAGCACCGTTTGCGCTTGCTACCGGCCGGCAAGCAATAGGCCGATGGGGGAGTGGATGGAGGCTATACACACCGAGCGCCTGCTGATCCGTCCGATGGTGGGCGACGATGCCGCCTTCATGCTGTGCCTGCTGAATGATCCGTCCTGGTTGCGTTTTATTGGCGATCGCGGTGTCAGGACGCTGGCCGATGCGCAGGCCTATATCAGCAATGGACCGCAGCGCATGTATATCAGCCACGGTTTTGGTTTCTGCCTGGTCGAGTCGCTTGATGGGCAGCAGCCACTCGGCATCTGCGGCCTGGCGCAGCGCGACTATCTCGATGCGCCTGATATCGGCTTTGCCTTCCTGCCGCAACATGGTGGTCAGGGCTATGCCTATGAGGCAGCGGCCGCCGTGCTGGCCTATGCGCGCCAGCAATTGCGATTGCCGCGCATCCTTGCCACCACTCGCCTCGACAATACGGCCTCGCAGCGCCTGCTGGCAAAGCTGGGCATGCACCATGCCCGAACCATCCGCCATCCCGATGGCGACCGCGATTTGTTGTTGTATGAAATCTGAATCGGCGGGGCGACACTGGCCGGTTCGCCCCGTGTGCGAGGCCGGCCTCGACTATTGGCAGCCCGCGCTACTGATCCAGCCCGAAGCAAGCCCCAGATCGAGCAGGCTGGCAGCATTCGCCAGATAGTAAAGATGCTGGTCACTGCCCGATACGCCCAGATAGGCTTGGGTGCCGGGGTAGTAGCGGTAGTAGTAGGGGCTGGCACTCTTGCTGGCTTGGCCCGCTGGCGACAGCAGGGATGGGTAGTTTTTCTCGCCCCAGTTGAGCAGGCAGTCGATCTGCGCCGTGCCGGGCGCACTGCCGGCATCGCTGCTCAGTTCGATCAGTTGCAGGCTATGGGCCGGAATGCTCATCGACAGCTGCACCGCTCCGGCGCTGATAGGCTGGGCCGGGCGTGCATCGCTGCTTACCGTGGCCAGCAGCTTGTCCAGCGTGGTGCTATCCACCGCGACCGGATTGCCGCTGGCGGCGATGTCCTGAGCGCCCTGTGGCGGCGTGCGAATGGTGATATTGGCGCTGGCCCCGCTCAGGCCTTTGGCGCGCCAGGTGTAGCTCACTGCCGCACTGCTGTCGTTGGTGACGATGCTGATCTGCTTGCCATTGAGCTTGCCGGAGATCGCCTGCAAGGCGCTGCCGTCTGCCGCATAGCCGGCAACGCAGTTGCTACTGTCGGTGCACACCTGGGTGCCCAGTGCTGTCGCACCCTTGAGCTGGCTATGCGCCCAGAATGCCCAGGCCGCCGGGTTGACCCGCACACTGCCGGCCACCGAGGTGAAGTCGAACAGCGACATCACGGTGACCCCGGCATAGAAATGCGCCGCGTCGATGGCTTGCGCGGGGTCTTGCATCAGGGTGAGCAGCCCGCTGCCGAATGACTGGGTGCGCTGGTCGGCGTAATAGCTGTTGCCGCACTCTGTTCCCAGACCGATATTCCATTCGCTGATATGCAGCGGCTTGCCGCTGCCGCCCTGGCTATTGACCAGCGCACGCACATTGCGCAGAAAGCTGGCACTGGCGCTCAAGGTGGCCTGCGCACATTTGTCGTACAGATGGGCGGAATAGAAGTCGAGTGACGAAGCGCCGACCGCCGCGATAAAGCCATTGGCGGGGTTGCCGGCCTGTTTGCTCTTGGTCAGCACATCGCGGGTAAAGCCGGGCCCGCCGATCACCACGGTCTTGCCTGCCGCTGCGGCGGCAGCGCGCACCCGCTGGGTGGTCTCCTGGTACAGGGTGATAAAGGTGGCAGTGTCGCCGCGCCAGAAGCCGCCATCGGGCTCGTTATGCACTTCCACATAGGCGGGGTCGACCGCAATGCCGGCGCTGGGCTTGAACACGCCGATCACATGCTTGTAGATATTGGCCGACACCTTGGCCCATGCCACCGGGTCTGCCGTGTCATTCGGCCCGTTGTAGTTCTGCGCCAGGCCCAGATAGATTTTTGCGCCGGCGTTGATCGACTTCTTGATCTGTTCATCGGCCGAGCTGAAGTCGTAGTTGTCCGGGTTGTTCAGATCGCTATCGGCCGACGAGCTGGGCGTCCACACAAAGCGCGGAATGCCGCCATCCGGGGTAAGCGTGCAGCCATTCACGGCGGTGGCCGGGCTGGTGCTGGCATTGAGCTTGGTGGCTGCCTTGTACACCGTGCACAGATCAATGCCGGTATCGTGCAAGCGTGCCTGCGACACACCAAAGCGGCTGTACAGATTGCTGGCGTCGTAGCTGACTCCGGCCTGCTTGGCACTGAAGGTGGGGCCTTTGTTAACGCCAAGCAGATCGCGCACCTGACCTTGGCTGATGCTGGCGTCCACCTCCACCACCAGATTGGCGGCCTGCTGCGGCAGGGCGGTGAGCAGCAGGGTAATGGCAATGGCATGCTGGCTGGCGCTGGCTGGCATAATGGCATCCTCGATGTACTAGGCTCTGTTGACGTTTTGTCGACGCGATCCGCCGACAAAACGTCAACAGAGCTTCGGGCGGCGTGCTGCCATCGATTGCAGAACCGGCCTGCAATCCGTGGAAGCAGTGCAAGGCTTGTAGCGTAGTAAAACGGCCGGCGATTTGCGCATTCCCACTGCTGGTGCTTACCGACAAAAAAGATAACTCCATGAAATCAAAAACATTACTGATCACGCTCGCCGCCCTGCCTTTGCTCGCCCAGGCGGGCAGCCTCGATACGGCAAAGTTGCAGGCTGATCTGGACCAGCTGGCCCAGACTGCCGATGGGCGCCTGGGCGTGTGCGTGCAGTCGCAGGATCAACGGGTGTGTAGCCATGGCGATACGCCCTTGCCGATGCAGAGCGTGTTCAAGCTGGCGGTGGCGGTGGCGGTCATGCAGGCAGTGGACGAGGGCAAGCTGGCGCTGAAGCAGCCGGTAACGCTTAGCCGGCGCGATCTCAGTGTGTGGTGGCAGCCGATTACCGAGGAATTCAAGCAAGGGCGCTATCAGGGCACGGTGGCTGATCTGCTCGACTATATGCTGACCCAGAGCGATAACGCGGCTACCGATGCCTTGTTGCGCATGATAGGCGGGCCGGGCACGGTGCAGGCGATGCTGAGCCGCGCCGGTATTGCCGGCATGAATATCAGCCGCGACGAGCGCCACCTGCAGACTGATCTCTTGGGCTTGCGCTGGCAGGCCGAATTCACCCAGGCCAAGGTATTTGAAAAGGCGGTGGCGGCCATTCCCGACAGCGCCCGTCAGGCGGCCCTGGATGCCCATCTGGCCGATAGCCGCGATAAGAGCACCCCGGCAGCGATGAGCCAGCTGCTGCGCCTGATCGCCGATGGCAAGCTGCTGTCGCCGGCATCGAACAGCTATCTGCTGGACTTGCTGGCCCAGTGTGCCACCGGGGCGGACCGGCTCAAGGCCGGCTTGCCGCAAGGCTGGAAGCTTGGTCACAAAACCGGTACCAGTGGCGACTTCAAAGGGTACTCGCTCGCCACCAACGATGTCGGCATCGTGACCGCGCCCGATGGCAGCACCCTGGCGGTAGCAGTGCTATTGAGCGGCTCGCGCAAATCGCCGGCCGAGCGCGCCGCGCTGATCGCCGAGGTGTCGCGCCGGCTGGTGGCGAATTACCGGGCGGCCGACATTGCGGCAGCTCAATAGGCTGCGCCGACCCTTGTATATGCTATGGCCGACGCCAAGATCGTCCTGCCCCATATAGCCTGGATGCAGCCGCAGGCGGAATCCGGTGCAGCTAAATCAGCCGCCAAAGGCTTGAAAACCAGCCGGATTCTGGCCGTAATTTGCATGCCCCCCGGATTCCGTTTCACTTCATCCGGGCGACTTATTGCTACCCAAGCCGGCAACAACGTTTACACTCGCGCCGTTTGCGCGCGGCGCTTTCACTTCATTTTTACAGTGAGCTTTCCATGACCCAGCCCCGTATCTCTACCGCCTTCGATTCCGGCGCCGTCGATGTTGTCAGTCTGGCCGACCAACGCGATATCCAGCTGAATATCCGCCCCGATAACGCTGCCGAATTCGCCCAGTGGTTTCACTTCCGCCTGCAAGGCTGTGCCGGCCTGCCGGTGACCATGCGTTTTCTGAATGCCGGCCAGAGCGCCTACCCCAAGGGCTGGGAAGGCTATCGCGCGGTGGCGAGCTACGATCGCCAGCACTGGTTCCGCGTGCCGACCAGCTTCGACGGCAAGGAGATGAAGGTCACCATGACGCCGATGGCGCAAAGCGTTTACCTGGCCTATTTCGAGCCCTACTCGCATGAGCGCCATCTCGACCTGATCGGTTTTGCCAACGAGCACGACAATGTCGAAGTGCAGTGCCTCGGGCAGACGCTCGATGGCCGCGATATGGAATTGCTGGTGATCGGCGAGCCGGCGGAGGGCAAGCGCAAGGTGTGGCTGATCGCGCGCCAGCATCCGGGTGAAACCATGGCCGAATGGTTTGTCGAGGGCTTTCTGGAGCGGATTCTCGATGGCGACGACCCGGTGAGCCGCAAGCTGCTGGAACAATGTGTGTTCTATGTGGTGCCGAATATGAATCCGGATGGCGCGGCACGCGGCAATCTGCGTACCAATGCCGCTGGCGCCAATCTGAACCGCGAATGGCAAAGCCCGACCATGGAGCGCTCACCCGAGGTGTTCCTGGTGCGCCAGAAGATGCTGGAAGTGGGCGTAGACCTGTGCCTGGATGCCCATGGCGATGAGAACCTGCCCTACAACTTTGTGGCCGGCTGCGAGGGTAACCCGGGCTACACCGCCCGCATCGAAGCGCTGGAAGAGGCGTTCAAGGCTGCCTGGCTCGCCACCAGCCCGGATTTCCAGACCGAATACGGCTATGAGCGCGACGCCAAGGGCGAAGCCAACCTGACCCTGGCCACCAACTGGGTGGGCCAAGAGTTCGACTGCCTGGCCTATACCATCGAAATGCCGTTCAAGGACAACGCCAATCTGCCGGATGAAGAATACGGCTGGAGCGGCGAGCGCTCGAAGAAGCTCGGCGCCGGTGTGCTGCTGCCTGTTCTGGCGGTGGTTGGCAAATTGCGCTGAGTGGCGCGTGACTCGCGGCCCTGCAGGTAGTGACTGCACCATTCCCGCTTTCACGGGATGGGTGCAGTTCGGTCATGCAGTCTGAACATCAGGGATGCGCTTTACGAATCGAGTTCTCAAGCATTCCCGCATGTCCCGGCAGATCCGGGGCTGACACGGAAGTGGATGATTTCTCGCTGTTTCCTTTCACCCCACCGCCACCGCGTTGCGCGGGGACGGAGGGGGATATAGCCGTGAAGTATCAATAGCTTGCTAAATGGCGCCTAAGCCCCGGGTTTCCCGGGGCCGGCCCTGCCGTTTGAAGATTCGATTCGTTCAGAGCTTCCTCAGGGAAGCTGATTGATCTCGATCAGCGTGATGCCCTGACTGCCATTGGTCCCGCGTGCAATCACCGAGTAGGCGCCAGGGGCAAAGCTGCGCACGATGGCCGATTCGCTCGGGTTGGCTGGTGCGTAGCCGCTGGCGGCAATGGCGTTGTAATTGGCGGAATCGATCTGGCGCGTATTGCTGTCGAGCGCCTGGCCCGTCAATTGATCATAAAGAGTCAGGCTGGTGCCTTGCACGGCATTGGCCACGTTCAGTGCCGATAACGATGGGCCCTTGGCGGTAATGGCCAGTCGTTTGCTGCCTTCGGTGAGGGTGAATCCGGCAATGGCCACGTCGGCGGCGCTTGAGGTGTAGCCCCGGAACGATAGATTGCTCAATACGCCGGCCTGACTGGCGTCTACCACAGCATTGACTTCCAGCAAGGCATTGCCGCTTGCGCCGTTCACGCCGTCCAGCACTGCGCTGTAAGCGCCAGCTGGCAGGGTGAGCTTGACTGCTGCCTCGCGGCTGTCGGTCGGCAGTCCTTCGATCGAGCCGACTGGTGGGCTGTCCGGCCCGTTGCCAATGCCTCGGTTGCTGGCAATCTGCTCGCCCTTGCCATTGAAAATGCGCAGCTGTGGCGTAGGCAGGACATTTGGCACACCCTGCGCGGCCAAAGATGGGCCGCGCGCGGTGATCAACACCGTCTTGCTTCCGCCGCTGACGATAAACCCGGCAATCGCGAGATTGCTGCCGCCCTTGATGGACGCTAGCGCCGAAATATTCGCCAGGTGAGCGGCGGGCGGCGTGTATTGGAATACGCCGCGGTCGGTGCCGGCATAAACCGTTCCGCTGTCGTCGGCTACCACGCTTGTAGGGTAGGGCAACGTTCCGCCCAGCTGAAACCAGGACTCGCCGCCATTGCTGCTTTTGAACACTGCGGATCGATTTGCAGCATAGAAATCTGCGCCGCTGGCGAACAAGCCTCTATCCGGATTTTGAATACCCGTACCTTGCCAGTGCAAGATATCGGCATCGTTGAATCGGTAAAGGCCGTCGGGTCGGGTAGCCAGGTAGCGGGGATTGCCATTGCCATCGCTGCCGATCACGATCCGGTCGACAAGGTAATTACCTGGGCGGCTTGATGTGTCCAAAATCCATTGGCCACCATTCCTCACATATTTGTGCATAAACGAAGTAACCATGCGGGGGCGCACGCTGGTTACATACTGAGCATTGGCAAACAGGTTTTTCCCGTCATAGGCAAGTTTTTCGACTCTTATGCCGTCGGAGCTACGTTTGAAATCGGGATCTTGTAGCCAGTGCTCGCCATTATCGTTGCTATAAAAAATGCCTTTCTCGGTGCTGGCGAAGAGCGAGCCGTCAGGCAAGATCAACAATTTGTCGGGATAGCTTTGCTCAATGCCGTTGTTGACGGCAGACCAATCCACGCCACCGTTCCGGCTTCTGAAAATTCCATGTTCAAAGATGCTGATAAAAACACTGCCGTTCTGGCTGATGGCAATATCGCTGATCACGGGCTTGATATTCGGTGCAATGGTTTCTCCAATAGATTGCCACTGCCTCCCGTGGTCGATGCTACGATACAGGCCATGCTTGTTTCCGGCAAAAACCAGGCCGCCTTTGGTGGCCATGGCAGTAATTGGCTCCGGAGAAATGCCGGTATTTTGCTCGACAAACGCGCCGCTGGGACTAATGGAGGCGATGCCGATATCACCCGCGATCAGAATTTTTCCGTCTTGGCCTGGTATGACTTGTATGACGGAGTCGGGGCCTGCCTTGATTGCTGATTTTGACCAGCTGTTGCCCTTGTCCTTGCTGATATAGAGATATCCATATGAAATAACGTAGAGTATTCCTTGGCTGCTGCCAATAAGACCGCTATTTGGCAGGCCGTTGATTTTGGTCCAGGTGTTCTGTCCGGCAGGTTTTTTGTAGAATCCGGAATAGACTTCGATGAAAAGAGTTCCCTCTTCATCTGCAATCATATGGTAGGCAGTCTCAGGGCGGCCGTTGAAGTCAATTGGCAAACCTTCGTTCAGCGCAAGCCAGCTATTGCCGCCATTTTCACTTTTCATCATGCCGTCCGATGTGGAGATGAATAGATTCCCCATCTTGTCGGTGACCATGGATTCAATGATAAATATATCTTTGGTGGATGTGGGAGTGATCGGCGACCAGTGCAGGCCGTGATCGCTGCTTTTAATCAAGATGGATTTTTCTGTTGCACCACTGGATGCATAGATGTTGCCTAGTTGATCGCTGGCAAAGTTCTCAATATAAAGCTGGTATGGGCTGTCCCAATGCAAGCCACCATCGCGACTGACCAGCAAGTCGCTTGTACCGTAGCGTGCTGCATACAAGACACCGGTGGAATCAGTAGCGAGCTTGCGGATATTTGATGATTCACTTCCCGCCAGTAACTGCCAGTTCTTTCCGCCATCGCTGCTTTTGAAGTTTCCAACACCTGATGCTGCGTATAGCGTGCCATGGCCGTCACCGGCCAGCGAATTGATGGCGCGCCCATACAGTCCTTGACCTTGCGTCCAGCCGGCTGTGTCGGCCAGTGCTGGCAAGCTTGCGCTACATGTCAGCACGCAGCAGGTAGAAAGCAGGATTCGGTGCGCCAGCTGTCGAAAATCATGTTGTCTCATGGTGCACTCCCTGAATCGATGCAGGGCAGTGTACCGGTGGCGCTTTGAATGATCGGTGAGCTAGTTCACAGTCATGGCGGTTTTGCTGCTCAAACCTGCCCACCGGTCAATCAACAATTCTCCAGGAGGCGACCAGATCGTAGTCGGTGTAAAAGTGCTGACCCTGATTGCGGCTGCGAAGCAGGTAGAGCTGGCCGCGGATGGCCGGGATGGTGATGGAAAATCTGGCGATATCGCCTTGCCATTCAGGCGACAGGGTTTGCTCGCCGATTTGCAGCGCCACCTTGGTTGGTGGCGCGGCCTGCACTTCGAACATATAGCGCGGGCCTTGGCGCAGCACGCCACCCGGTGGTGCCGAAATGATCTGCAGTTGCGGATTTTCGACCTGGTAGGCAGCGGGCAGTGAGCGCAGCTGTACGCCGGCGAGTATTTGTGCCGCAGAAAACCCGTTGCTTAGCAACTGCTCAAGAATGCCGGCGCCGATGTGGAAGCCGTTTTCCCAGTCGGCCAGCGTCGGCTGCCTGGGCAGGAAGGCATAGCGGCTATCGGCAGGGTAATGGTTGATGGCGAACAGGCTTGGCGGCACATCGAACCAGAAGCCGCTGTACTGCCGGGTAAAGCGCCCCTCGCTATCGACGCTGCCAGCGCCCCAGGTGACATCGACCAGCACCCAGCCCTTTTTCAGGCGTATCGCATTCCATTGATGATTCTTGCGGCTGAAATGCTCGCCTTCGATATAGCCGCCACCCTTGGCATAGCCGGGAATGCTGGCTGATTTGACGCCGAGTTTGCCCAGCAAGGCAGTCAGTAGCTCGGCATAGCCCTGGCACACGGTTTTGCCGCTGCGCAGGATATCGTCAGGCTTCAGTTCTGGCACCTTGCGGTGCTGATAGGCCTCGCCGTCGTAGTCGATATGCTGGGCTATCCAGTCAAAGGCGGCACGCGCGCGTTCGTCCGGATCGCTCACCCGAGCGGCGATATCCGCCGCCAGGCGCTCAAGGGTCGGCCCTGCCGGGCCGGCAGCCGTGGCCAGCAAGCTGCCCAAGGCAAACAGCATTGCGAGCAGATAGCGGATGCTGGCCATGGTCGGTCGACCGGTTGCTGCTTATGCCACCTTGCGCAACAGCAAGCCCTTCAGGTAGTCGCCTTCCGGGAAGTTGAGGCTGACCGGGTGATCAAGGTCAGGCGTAAAACGCTCGATGATCTGTGCCTCGGCATGGGCATCCCAGGCGCTGCCGGCGATGATCTTCTGGAACAGGTCGGCGCTCATGCCGCCCGAGCAGGTGAAGGTGGCCAGCAGGCCGCCCGGCTTGAGCAGTTTCAGGCCCCACAGATTGATATCCTTGTAGGCGCGGGCAGCACGTTCGACATGGCTGGCGGTGGGCGCAAACTTGGGCGGGTCGAGAATGATCAGGTCGAATTGCCGGCCCATATCGCGCAGCTTGCGCAGGTACTGGAAGGCATCGGCTTCCACCCATTCGGCGCGGCTGGCGTCGATATCGTTCAGGCTGGCATTGAGCTTGGCTGCCACTAGCGCATCGGCCGAGCTATCGACCGACAGTACGCTTTTCGCACCGCCCTTGAGCGCAGCCAGCGAGAATCCGCCGGTATAGCAAAAGCAGTTGAGAACATCGGCGCCTTCGGCAAAGCCGCCCACCAGTTCGCCAATGCGGCGCCGGTTGGCGCGCTGGTCGAGGTAGAAGCCGGTTTTCTGTCCGGCCTCGATGTCCACGCGGTAACGGATGTCGTATTCCTCGATATCGACACGGGCGGGGAGTTTGCCGGCCAGCAGGCCAACCCGTGGCGCCAGGCCTTCCAGCTCGCGCACATCGGCATCAGAGCGCTCGAATGCCGCTGCGGCGCCGGTCTGGCTCATCAATGCATCGACGATGGCACTGCGCCAGCGCTCGATGCCTGCCGACAGAAACTGGATCACCAGCACTTCGCCATATTGATCAACCACCAGGCCAGGCAGCCCGTCCGATTCGCCATGCACTAGCCGAGCAGCATTGCCTGCAGCGGCCAGGCTGCGCCGCGCTTGAATGGCGCGTGCGAGGCGGGCGGCGAAAAAGGCGGCATCGATCTGCTCGGCTTCGTCAAAGCTCCAGAAGCGCAGGCGGATCTGCGAGCTGGGGCTCCAGGCGGCCCAGCCGAGAAAGCGGCCATCATGGTCGAGTACCCTGACGGTTTCGCCGGCGTCCGGCTCCTGGGTATAGGGTGCAATCGCACCGGAGAACAGCCATGGGTGGCGATGCAGCGCCGATTTTTCCCGGCCGGGTTTGATCTTGATGGTATGCATGAAAGCTCCGGAACTACCGGTGGAAACTGCGTGTTGATTCAGGCGCCTTGCCCGGCGCCAGTGAGGTCGCCTAGAGGGGAGGGCGCGATGGTGCTGCAATCAATCGTATGCAAATTACTGGCTGGCTGCCGTCAATGCCATTTGGCAAGCCCAGGCCCGTCTTGGGCTGTTTGATTTGCCGAGTGGCGTCAATCGAAGCTCACATTGAAATCAGCGCGCTCGGCCGACACGATATTGAGCACATCGCCGATGCGGGCAAACCAGTCGCCCAGCGCCACCCGCGAAAAACCGGCATCGTGCCACACCAGCTGTACCGGGCCGGCGACCTCGGTGCTGAGTACGTCGTAGACCGCATCCAGGTTTTGTCCCATCGCGTATTCCAGCTCCAGCTGGCCTTCCAGCTGCTGGTAAAAGTCCTCGACACTGGCAACGTTTACGAATTCGATACGGGTCAACGGCATGGGGGAGCCTCGGTGAAGTGTTGATAGTGATCCAGCGTGACATAACGCCGGCCATTTTTGCCCGGCTCGTAAACCAGGCGTTTGGCATTGCGTTTTCCGCCGGCATAGCCCAGATCGGCCTCGCGCCAGTTGCCGGTGGGCAGCAAGCCCTCATGGTTGCCGAAGCGATCGCCGCCTATGCTTTTGCCACGCAGGGCGGTAATGCCCCACATGGGCCGGCCCGGCGTCCACCCGGCAGCGCGGGCCTCGCGCTTGGTAACAAAGTCATCCGGCAGATCGCCGGTCTTGTTCAGGGTGCTGATGATCTGGCCCAGCTGCTGGGCGTCGCCCGGTTCTCCTAGCTGACCCAGCAAGGCGGTGGCGACGCTGCGGCAGCTGGGAAGGTCGGCACCGGCTGCCAGCGAGGCGGCGAGCATAAGGGTGATGAAAAAACGACGCACGACGGGCTCCAGTTCAAGGCTAAGCGGCGATTATCCGGCCAGGCGCATGGCGCGGTCAAAGAGGGCTGCGGCTGTTTCAAATGGTAACAGCCGTGTTTTACGGCTGATCCGGCGGATTCGTGAGCGGGCAGACTTGTGCGATGCCGATGCAGCGGCTTGCCAGCAAATAGGTGAATAAGATGCTGATGCAACGTGTGTTTTTGGCTTTTGCCTTGCGGGCAATGCGATGGAGATGGAGGGTGAATACACGATGCTTGTACCCGATCGTCCAAGCATTGGCGAGCCGGTGTGATGGAACCTGTGCCGGGCGATCTTTATCATAGGGGCATGAAAATGCGCCTGATTTCCCTTGCTTTGCTTCCCATCCTGGCTTTGGCGACCGATCTACCCGATCTGGGCGATTCGGCGCTGGGCGATTTGCCGCTGCATGAAGAGCGGCGTATTTCCGATATGGTGGCGCGCGAACTGCGCAAGTCCGGCGATGTGGAAGACGACCCGGAGCTGAATGATTACCTGAATCGCCTGGGCAGCAAGCTGGCGGCGAGCAGCAATGATAGTCGGGTCAATTTCCGCTTCTTCCCGATTTCCTCGGCTCAGATCAATGCCTGGGCGGTGCCGGGCGGGGTGATAAGTGTCAATCTCGGCCTCTTGGTGCTCACCCAGCATGAGTCGGAACTGGCCTCGGTGATGGCGCATGAAATCGGCCACGTCACCCAGCACCACTATGCGCGGATGGTGGAAACGCAGAAGGGCTCGGGCCTGATGACGCTGGCTTCGCTAGCCGTGGCGATTCTGGCGGCGCGCAGCAATCCTGACGCCGCCCAGGGCGCCTTGGCCGCCAGCGAGGGTTATCAGTTGCAGCGCTATCTGTCGTTTTCGCGTGACTTCGAGCGCGAGGCGGATCGCGTCGGCATGCAGACCCTGCAGGCCGCCGGCTTCGATGCCGGTGCCATGCCGGTGTTTTTTGACCGGATGCAGCATTTTTATCGCAATGTCGATAATGGCGCCTTTGCCTTTTTGCGCACCCATCCGGTGACCACCGAGCGGATCGCCGATAGCCAGGCGCGTGCTGCCAAGCTGCCCTACCGGCAATGGGTGGACAGTCCGGACTACCTGTTCATGCGCGAGAAAGCCCGCGCCATCCAGCTCGGCGGGCAAGATGCCTTGCGCTATTACGAGGGCACTACGACGCAGAAGAAGTATGCGTTCGAATCGGCGCAGCAATATGGCTTTGCCTTTGCGCTGTGGCAGGCCGGCAAATTCGATGCGGCATGGGAGCATATCGTCGCAGCACAAAAGGCGCTGGGCGGCGACCATCCTTATCTGGCCTCGCTGGCCGTGGCAATCCGGCGTGACCAGGGGCGCTTCGATGAGGCGAACACCTTGATCAAGGCAGCACGTGCCCGCTTTCCTAGTGCGCCGGGCCTCGTGTATGGCGAGATCGACCTGAGCCTGCGGCGCAAGAATCCGAAAGAGGCGGTCAGCCTGTGTGCCGAGGCGCTATCGCTCAAGCCGTCTGATGCCAATCTGCACAAACGCATTGCGCAAGCCTATACCGAGCTGAATGAGCAAGGTTTGGCGCATCGGGCGCTGGGTGAGTACTACGCCTTGCTGGACGAGCCCAGTGCGGCCATCCAGCAAATGCAGATCGCCTTGAAAGCCGGCGGCGATTTTTACCAGTTGTCGGCTATCGAGGCGCGCATCAAGGAGCTGCGTGCCAGCTTGCCGGTAGACAAGCACGGTCGCGCAATTGATGAAAAAAAAGACAGACCATGATGCCGACTTGGGTTTTCCCGCATGGCCTGCCTAAGATCAGTTCTGGGCCTCGCCATTCTGTCCGGAGTAGCCTCATGAAAGCCATGACACCCGGTATTGCCGTGCTGCTTGCCATAACCGCCGCTGCGGGCGAGTCTTTTGCCGGGCAAACGACCGAGCCGCCGGCTGTGCCGGCCGCGAGCGAATCGTATCTGGGGCCGGACATCTACCGGCTTGATCACGGCAGTGCAGCGGCCTTGCCGCAGGCGCAGTCTCCTTCGTTGCTGCGAGACATGACGGTTGCCGGTCGTAGCGTGTGGCTGCCTGCTGGTCGATCCAATCGTGGGTTGGCCGGCGGCTGGGGCAAGCCGGGGCAGTACAGCGAATCGCGGTATAGCCTGCTCGGCGGGGATGAGCGTTTCAATCTCGAATGGCGCACTGCAGCGCGACTACCATCCGATGAGGAGCGGCTGTTTCTTGGCGATCGCGGCGATTATTCGCTGGGTGCAGTGCTGAGCCGTGGCTTCGGCCCGCTGCTGTTTGCGGCCAGCGCCAATCGCAGCTTCAATAGCCGCAGCCAGAGCCGCGACACTTGGTCGAGCGAGTGGTATGGCGCTTATGGCTTTGCTGGCGGCAGCGCCGTCGGGCTGGACTATAGCTGGACCCAGTCGCCGATTGCCGGTGCAGAATCGTCGCGGGTATTGTCGCTATCGTCGTCCTTGGTGATGACGCGCCGCGAG
>NZ_JAYRLZ010000093.1:0-14815 GCF_041904975.1 Chitinimonas sp.
CTGTATTGCAATGACGGCGACTGGGTGGAAAGCCTCACCGCTCTGGTGGAAACCATGGACGGCGAATTGAAAATCGTCACCTGGCAAACCATCGGCCATCCGCTCGCCTTGCCAAAGCTGACAAGCGATCAGGCAGTCGCCCATTCCTGATTTCGCCAAGCCCGATACGGCGCCCTGCGCAAGCCGCGTGTGCGGCGAGCCCGCCTTGGCAGCGGGCCACGCCTAGTCAATCAACAGCCGGCCAAATCCGACTTCAGCAGTCGCCAAGCCGCTTGGCGGTGAATTCATTGGTCATATGCATCTTGCCCTGCCCGGTTTCGGCATCGATGACCGTGCGGCCCTGATAGCTATCGTTGCCATAGGTCACTTCGCCGCTGATATCGCTGGCATGCTTGCCTTCGCAGCGCATATGGAACTTCATGGTATTGCCGCTGAAGCTGGTATCGACCTTCTTGCAATCGGGGTTCATCTGGCCATTGGGGCCACCCATGAAACCCTGCTTGGCCGGATCTTTGACATCTTCGGGCTTCAGGCAGATCTTCACCGTAGTGGGCGGCATATCCATCTTCATCTTGCCGTCCATATGCATGGTGGCGGTAATCGACCATTGGCCGGGCGTGGCCTGAGGTGCGGCCAAGGCCGACGCCGCCAGCATGCAGCCTGAAACAAGGAATACGAAACGCATCACGCAACTCCTGTGGGGAAAAGGGCCTGATCAGTGTAGCCCTACCGTTCGTATCCTGCCCCTTGTGTTTGGCAAGACTGGCCGGCATCTAGTGCTTATCGAACTACTTCGCGGCCACTGCCATGTTTGAATTTTTGCGCAAACTCACCCAACCCGACCCACTGGCAAGCCCGCTCTGGCCGGCCATTGGCCGGGCCATGCCGCTACTGCATGGCCTGTCCGACGAAGAATGGGCGCGCCTGGAAACACGCATGCGCCACTTCCTGCGCCACAAATATGTGGAAGGCACCCATGAGCTGACGCTGACGGAGTCGCAACGGCTGGTGATAGCCGCGCAAGCCTGCCTGCCCATCATGAATCTCGAAGACAAGGCTTACGATGCCTGGAGCGAGGTGATTGTCTACCCGGCCGCCTTTGTCAGCCCGACACAGTGGACCGATGAATACGGCCTGGTACACGAAGCCGGCCAGCCGGTGATCGGCATGGCCAGAAGCGACGGACCCCTGCTGCTTTCACTGCCCGATGTGGAACAAGGGCCATGGCTCGATGGCCGCAATGTGGTGATTCATGAATGCGCGCACAAGCTCGACATGCTCAATGGCCGGCCAAACTGCTTTCCGCCATTGCACGCCGATATGAGCCGCAAGGCGTGGAACCGCGCCTTCGAGCGCGCCTATGCCGACTTCCGCAACCGGCTGTATCAGGGCCTGCCGGTGTCGATCGACCCCTATGGCGCGCAGGACCCGGCGGAATTTTTTGCAGTGCTATCGGAATACTTCTTCGAACTGCCGCATTTGCTGCATCGTGAATATCCGGCGGTGTACGAACAACTGCGCCAGTTTTACCGCCAGGACCCGGGTGCACGATTGCCGGTCATCGGTGTGCAGCCTTGCGCGCAGGACGAATTGACGCCCTGCCATGCCGGCTAAGCACCCGCCGAATTCACAAGCGCCTGCTGTTTGAGCGCTTCGCGCTGTTCGGCATATTCAAGCCGATGGGCACGACGTAACTCGGCTTCACGCCAGCGCCGCTGTTGCTCGTCGGTTTGCAGCTGCAAAGGCGGCACCGCTTTAGAGCGGCCTGCATCGTCCACCGCCACCATGGTGAAAAAGCAGCTATTGGTATGGCGTATCACCCCTTGGGTGACGTGCTCGGCGACCACCTTGATGCCGATTTCCATCGAACTGCGACCGGTATAGTTGACCGAAGCCAGAAAGGTCACCAGCTCACCGACATGGATGGGCTGGGCAAAAGTGACCTGATCCACCGACAGCGTCACCACATAAGAGGCGGCATAGCGGCTGGCACAGGCATAGGCGACCTGATCGAGCAATTTAAGTATGGCGCCACCGTGGACATTGCCGGAAAAATTGGCCATATCGGGCGTCATCAGGACGGTCATCGACAATTCACTGGGGTGTAGCAGATTCATGGCTTCACGGTTCGGAATTCGGCGCGCCGAGGTGGCCGAGAAAACGGTCAACCCCCATGCGCAGGGCGTCCAGCGAGACCACGTCCATGACAAAGGCCATGAATCCCTCCAGACGGTGCGATTCCAGCAAAAACTGGATTTGCAGGAATAATACCGGATGCTCGAGATCACCCGTTCTTTGCAGCAGCACTTCCATGACACTGCCGCTGCTGAGCATGGGCAGCTCGTACTCGAATTCCTCGCCCATCAGATCAGCCAGGGCAGACAGGCAGGCATTGAGGATGATATTGCCGATCTCGGCCATCGCATCGCCCGACAACGCCTCGAAAGCAATCTTGGTATCGCCGACGCCGGCTACCAGCATGCGCGCCAGCTCAACGCCATCATCATTGGGAAACATCAGCAACGCTTCGCCCTCGAAGCTGCCGCGAAAATGCTGGCGCACCACATCCACCCGCCGCCACTGGTCAACACCAGCCCGGCTATTGAGAGCAGACAAGGCGCAAAAGCGCATGGTCGGCACCGACAAGCTGACTTCCTCGCCCACCAGCCCACTCATGGCGGCAGCTGACTGACCTACGCTGATATTGAAGATCTCGCACAGTGCATCGTGCTGCAGTGGCGACAAAAATTCAGACATCAGTAACCCACCAGTTCAAGCAGCCGATCGATGGTCGCCTCAGTTATCGGCTTTTGCAGAAAGCGCATGCCCAACGCCTCGGCACGCTGATGCACACTGCTTTGTACAATGGCGGTCAGCACCATCACATCGGCCTGGGGCCGCAGCTGCAAGATCCGCTCACCCGCCGCCAGCCCCGACATGCCGGGCATATTGACATCCATTGTGACCAGATCGATAGGCTGCTGCTCGGCCAGCTTGATCGCATCGTCACCATTGCCGGCTTCAAAGAATTGCCAATCCGGCCGTCGCTCTTCCAGATAGGCGCGAACCAGCATGCGTGAAACCCGGCTGTCATCGACGATCAGTACCTGTTTGCCCATTGCGCCATGGCCTCCCTGCTGTACGTTGTCGTATACCCGGCCTGTTGGCCCCGATCGGGTCAATATAGCCCAAGAAAACCGGCAAGCATGGCTTAAGGCCATGCTGGCAGCGTGTTTCACCTGCGCCACGGCACTTGCACAAAAGATGTAGCGTTTGCTGATATATGCCAGCATGGCTGCCTGCTGCTTCGCCCGACTCCCCGGGGCCTTGCGCTGACTTTGCCAATTTGCCGCTGGAGAATATCTGCATGTCGCCTCACCTGCCCTCCCCGCTACGCCTAGCGCTCTCAAGCCTGGTACTGCTTCCCGCAAGCCTGGGCTATACAAGTGCCGCCGAGCCATTGATCCGCCCTGACGCTCTGCTCAAGCACACCACCGTGCTGAGCTCGGATGCTTTTGAAGGCCGCGGCCCCGGCACGGCCGGCGAAACTGCCTCGGTCAATTACATCACCGAGCAGTTCAAGGCGATGGGCCTGCAGCCGGGCAATCCGGATGGCAGCTATATCCAGAAAGTGCCCCTGCTCGGCATCAACAGCCAGCCCAAGGTGAGCTTTGCCGGCTGCGCCGCCAAGCTCAAGCTCGATGCGCCGGTGGACTATGTAGCGTTCTCCACCCACGCCAAACCGCGTGTCGAGGTCAAGGACTCCGACCTGGTATTTGTCGGCTATGGGGTAGTCGCACCGGAATATGGCTGGGATGACTACAAGGGCGTGGATGTGCGCGGCAAAACCATCGTCATGCTGATCAACGATCCGCAGGTGGTCGATCCGAAAGACCCGGGCAAGCTCGATGACAAGCGCTTCAAGGGCAAGGCGATGAGCTACTACGGCCGCTGGACCTATAAGTACGAGATCGCCGCCCAGAAAGGCGCGGCTGGCGCCATCATCATCCATGAAACGGTTCCGGCGGCTTACCCGTGGATCGTGGTGGTCAACAGCAACTCGCACGAAAACTTCACCATCAAATCCAGCGATGGCAATGCTGGCGATGTGGCGGTGCGCTCCTGGATGCGCCTCGATCACGCCAAAATCCTGTTCCGCGACTGCGGCCAGAATTTTGACAAGCTGAAAAAAGCCGCCATCCGGCCGGATTTCCGCCCGGTGCCGCTCAAGGGCAGTGCCAGCTTCACCATCGACCAGACCCTGCGCAATATCGAGTCGGCCAATGTCGTGGCCAAGCTGGAGGGCAGCGACGCGGCAGCCAAGGATGAATGGCTGCTCTACACCGCCCACTGGGATCACCTGGGCCGCCGTGGCAACGATATCTACCACGGCGCATCGGACAATGCTTCCGGCACCGCCGCCTTGCTGGAGTTGGCCCGCGCCTACCAGGATGCCACCACGGCCGGCCAGCGCCCCAAGCGCAGCGTGCTGTTCATGGCTACCACCGCTGAAGAGGCTGGCTTGCTCGGCGCCGCCTACTATGCGGCCAACCCGCTGTATCCGCTCAACAAAACAGTGGCCGATCTGAATATCGATGGCATCAACAGCTATGGCAAAACCCGCGATGTGGTGATTGTGGGCGCCGGCCACACCAATATCGAGGCAATGGCGACCGAAGCTGCCCAGCAGCAAGGGCGAGTGATCAAGCCTGAGGCCAAGCCGGAAAACGGTGGCTATTTCCGCGCCGACCACTTCGAGCTGGTGAAAGCGGGCGTGCCTTCGCTGTATATCTGGGGCGGCATCGACTATATCGACCAGCCGGCCGGCTATGGCCTGAAGAAGATCGAGCAATACATTGCCAACGATTACCACAAGCCATCGGATATCGTGCGGCCGGACTGGACCATGGAAGGTGGCGCGCAGGATATGGAGCTGCTGTACCAGGTAGGCCGCCGCCTCGCTGATGGCAAGGAGCGCCCGCTATTCAACGCCAGCTCGGAATTCAAAGCCCGGCAAGATGCGCTGCTGAAATCGGCCGGTACGGCCAGCGGTAGCAAATAAGGCGGCAAACGCCCCTCTGCGTTGAAGTGGTATCAACTCGATCAAGAAGCTTCAACGCAGGGGCGCAAAGGGACGCAGAAAAAGGCAAGGCCAAGAAAGACGCGAAGGATTGAAGCTGCGCACGACCTGCTCCAATTCTGGTGTTTCCTGGTTTTCCTTTGCGTCCCTATGCGCTCATTGCGCCTTTGCGTTGCAGGTCTTGCCGGTTAGAGATGATCAGACTGACACTTACATCGCTCTGTTGTACTAGAAGCACCAAATCGGCCGTTTCCACAACGATCTGCGCGACTGAACGTCCGTCGCCTCCATAATTCCCTCTGCGCCCGCGAGCGTATCGTGTAGCAAAAGAGGGAACGATGCCAGTCCGCAAGATACCCAAGAACTACCGCAACGTCACCGGCGTCGCCGCCCATGCCAAGGCGGAGGGCGACGCCATGTTCGAGTCTACGCTGGAGCGCGACTTCATTGCGCTGCTGGAGTTTGACCAGGCCGTCGAGCGCTTCGAGGTGCAGCCGATCAAGCTCGATTGGACAGACGACAAGAGTCGCGCGCGGACCTACACGCCAGACGTGCTGGCAACATTCAAGCCGCACGGTCTGCCACGCCGTACCGTGCTGTATGAAGTGAAGTACCGCAGCGACCTGCACGCCGACTGGACCGAGCTGCGCCAGAAGTTCAAGGTTGCGATCCGTTACGCGCGGCAACAGGGCTGGCGCTTCAAGATCGTTACCGAGGTCGAGATCCGTACGCCCTATCTCGACAACGCGACCTTCCTATTGCCGTTCGTGCGGCAGGGGCCAGCGGAAGAAGCGCATATGGCCTTGCTCGTCGACCGCCTAGCCGAGTTGCATCGCACTACGCCGACCGAGCTACTGGCAGCCTGCTTTCAGGACGAATGGCACCGGGCCGCACTGATCCCGACGCTATGGTACCTGGTCGGGACGCGCCAAATCGGCGCCGACCTGAACGAGAAGTTGACCATGACATCGCCGATCTGGAGCTTGCCCGCATGACTACTTCGGCACAAATGTCCTTCGCACCGGGCGCAGAGGTGTTGTTCCTCGGGCGGCCCCACAGTATCGCGCAAGCCGTGGACTTCGACGAGGTGCTGCTGCGCGATCTCGAAACCAAGCAGGTGGTGCGCGCTAAGCTCGCCGATCTGCAAATGGTCAAGCCCCTGCCTGTAGCGCCCCGACCGGACTTGCTATCGGTCGACGAATCCGACTGGTCGGAGGCCGAGCGCCGCAAAGCGATCATCCTGCCGCTGCTCGGCCAGCGCAGGCGCACGCGCAAGCAGGTGGTGGCTCGCGCCGGCGAATTCGGCCTGCACGCCAACACACTATACAAGTGGCTCAAGGCCTACGAGTCGGACGGACTCGTAACGGCCCTACTCCCCAAGCTACAGCGTAAGGACAAGGGCGCGACCAAGCTGCAGGCCGAGATCGAGGCGATCATCGAAGACGTCATCAAGACCGAATACCTGACCATGCAGAAGAAGTCCAAGCAGTGGATCTGCAAGGAGGTTGGGCGCCGCTGCACCGCCGCCGGTATCGCGCCGCCGCACGAAAATACCGTTCGCAACCGACTGAAGACCTTACCGGCCGAAATGACCGTGGCCAAGCGCCAGGGCCGTAAGGTGGCGGAGCACGAATTCTCGCCAGTCGAGGGCAGCTTCCCGGGCGCGGACGCGCCGCTCGCCGTCGTCCAGATCGACCACACCAAGCTCGACCTCATCCTCGTCGACGACATACACCGGCGCCCGATCGGGCGGCCGTGGATCACCCTGGCCATCGACGTGTTCAGCCGCATGGTGGCGGGATTCTACGTGTCCTTCGACCCACCCGGAGCATTGTCCACCGGGCTGTGCCTCGCCCACGCCATTCTGCCGAAGGACGCGTGGCTGGCTAAGCGCGGCATCGATGGAACCTGGCCATGCTACGGGCTGCCGCGGAAGCTGCATATGGACAATGCACGCGAATTCCGCGGCCAGATGCTGGCACGCGCCTGCAAGCAGTACGGCATCGATATCGAGTGGCGGCCGGTAGCTCGACCGCATTTCGGTGCACACATCGAACGGCTGCTCGGCACGCTGTCGACCGAGATCAAGACCTTACCGGGCACGACGTTCTCCAACGTGAAGGAGCGCGGTGATTACGACTCGAAGGGTAAAGCCACGCTCACCTTGTCCGAATTCGAAGAATGGCTAACCACTTACATCGCCAAGGTCTACCACCAGCGCATGCACTCAGGCATCGGCATGCCGCCGCTGGCCATGTACCGCAAGGGCATTTTCGGCGACAACAGCCGGCCTGGCGTAGGGTTGCCAGCGCGCATTCAAGACGAGGACCGACTGCGGCTCGATCTGATGCCGTTCGAGGAACGGGCAGTCCGCGACGACGGCGTCGTGATCGACGACATTCACTACTACAGCGATGTGCTGCGCCGATGGATCAACACACCGGACCCGCAAAAGCCGAAGTACAAACGCAAATTCATGTTCAGGTCCGATCCGCGCGACATCAGCGTGATTTGGTTCTACGACCCTGAGATTAGCCAATACTACGCGATCCCCTACCGCGATACCTCGCACCCGCCTATCAGCGTCTGGGAACTGCGCGAGGCGAAGAAGGCAGCCAAAACAGAAGGTCGTCAGCACGTCGACGAACGCGCCATCTTCGAAGCCTACGAGCGCATGCGCGAGATAGAACGCTCGGCTCAGGGGAAAACCGCCGCGGCTCGCCGCGCTCAGCAGCGGCGCAAGATGGGCCTCGAAGCACCGAAACCTCGCGTTGGAGTTGCCCCGTCGGTGGCAGTGGCCGACGACGTTCCGCTTACCACCCCGCCAAGCATCCAACCGTTCGACGATCTGGATAACATGGGATGAGCATCGATCACCTGACCGAAGCGACCGCCAAGCTACTCGACCTCGACGACAGCGCGCGCATCGAGCGCATTCGCTCACCGCGCTGGATTGGCTATCCGCGCGCCAAGGAAGTCCTGGCCAAGCTCGAAGACCTGCTGGCCTACCCCAAGTCGCACCGCATGCCGAACCTGTTGATCGTCGGCGATACCAACAACGGCAAGACCATGCTTATTCATCGCTTCTGCGCGAAGCACCCAGCTGATGACAATCCCGGCGGCGACGGCATAAACGTGCCGGTGCTGTGCATCCAAGCGCCGCCGGTACCCGACGAAGGCCGCTTCTACAACGCCATTCTTGAGCTGCTGTTTGCCCCGTACAAGCCAAACGATCGGGTCGACAAGAAGCAGCTCCAGGTTATCAAACTGTTGCGCTACGTTGGGTTGAAGATGCTGGTCATCGACGAAATACATCATGTCCTCGCCGGCAACATGAATCGTCAGCGCGCCTTCCTGAACGTACTGAAGTTCCTCGGCAACGAGTTGCAAGTTCCCATCGTCGCAGCCGGCACCCGCGATGCCTTCCGGGCACTGCAAACCGATCCGCAGCTTGCCAACCGCTTCGAGCCAGCTTTGCTGCCCCGGTGGGAGCTTGATAATGATTTCCTGCGTTTGCTCGCCAGCTTCGAGCGCATGCTACCCCTGCGGGAAGCGTCCAGCCTGCACGACACAATGTTGGCAGGCCGCTTGTTTTCGATGAGCGAAGGCTACATCGGCGAACTTTCCCAAATAATGACGAAAGCCGCCGTCTGCGCCGTCGAATCCGGTACCGAGCGAATCGACTGTAAGGTGCTCGACCGGATCTACTGGACCTCGCCATCCGATCGCAAGCGGCAGATCGATCGAGTCCACTGACATGGACGGTGATCAACTTTGGCCGGCGCACCCACACCCCTACCGTGGCGAGCTGCTGTCGTCATGGCTGGTGCGCGTCGCCCACGCCAATGGGCTGAAAGTGCAGACGTTCTGCCGGCTGACATTCGGCAACGACAGGCAGGTTTGGAACCGGGACATCGACCGGCTCGCCCCAGCATGGCTAGTAGAGACCATGAGCGCAAGGACCGGAACGCCGCTCCAGCGAGCCTGGCAGACCACCTTGTTGAGCTATCGCTGCAAACTATTCGAGCATGCGAACATAGCCGGCCAGTTGCGGTGGATATTGCCGCTAAAGATGTACCACCGGAAGCGGCTTGGCCATGGCATACAGTTCTGCCCGCGCTGCCTGGCTGAGGATGCCGAGCCCTACTTTCGGCTGGCCTGGCGCGTGGCTTTCTACACCTACTGTCCCAAACACGACTGCATGCTGCTCGACCGCTGTCCGCAATGCGGGCAGGGTGTTGCCTACCACCGCATCGAGTTGGGACACCCCGACATCACGAGCACCGCACCACTCAGTAATTGCTGGTCGTGCGGCTTCGACTATCGCCAAGCGGAAGTCGAACCGATCGATCGGTGGAGCGAATGCACCTTCCAGTCTTGGACGAAGGCGCTGCGCCTGGTCGACCACGGCGCACCGTCATCCACGCGGTTCGATTACGGCAAGCTAGCGGTACTGCACCAGGCGGCCAAGCTGCTGCTAAGCGGCAGCGCGAACCGAAGGCTGGCGGGGTATGTTGCGGAAAGAACAGGGCAGGAAAGTCAGACTACGGTAGTCGGCAGACTAGCAATCGAGAGCTGTGATGTAGCTAAGCGGCACTGGGCACTGGGGCTGGCATGGTGGTTGGTAGGCAGATGGCCGAGCCGCATACGGATGGCATGGCAACTGCACGCCCTTCGGTACAACTGGCTACTGCGTGACTTCAAGGCTGCTCCAGATTGGTATCAGGCCTTCGTCGTCACTCTACGTTGTTCAACAACAGGTACGGGCCTACAGTCACACAACAGCTGCATTCATAGGCGCATCAGGAACAAATGCCAAATACGCTAGGCATGTGGAGGAAAACCAGGTAACTCTGAGGCCGGTACCCGATCTAAGGGTTCTGCTGCCTTTGCCCCACAGAAGTGGTCGGTGGCAAGCAGCGTACTCTGCGCACCGACAAAATGCGACGGTGCGGTAGCAACCTTGCTTCCTGGCTCCGGAGTGAAAATAGGCTTATTCAGCTCACGTACTCGCTCACTTCCTTCTAACGCGGCCTTCAGCCTTTCTTCTGCAATCTTGACATAGCTAGCAGATAATTCAGCCCCGATATATCGGCAGCCGCATCGAATGGAAGCCACGCCGGTAGACGAGACGCCTGAGAACGGATCAAGTACAACGCCCCCCTCTGGCGCGAGAGAGAGAATCAGTCGTTCAGCCAACGCCACCGGAAACTGACATGGGTGTGCGGTTTTCTCAACATGATTTGCTTTGACGTTAGGAATGTCGTCCCATACATCGGATGGATTCTTTCCTAACGGATTTCCACTCGGCTCTCCCTTTTTTGGACCCTTGTAGTGTGTCTTTCCAGGATATTTTTGTGGAACACGCACAGGGTCCAAATCAAATTTGTACTGATTACCCTTTGTGTACCAAAGAATGGTCTCATGTCGACCACTAAATCTGGTCTCAGTATGCAAGCCATGCCCATATGCCCAAATAATCCTATTTCTTAGTTGCATCACCGGAATTTTCGAGACCAAATCGTGAACAACAAAATCGAGCGGGAGAATTGTCGCTGCGTTAACATGATATCCAACCTCCCAGCACATACTACCACCATCTTTAAGCACTCGTGCAACCTCAGGAAGGACCAAAGAATGCAAGCGTTTAAAGCTCTCAATATCCATGCCCTTCTCATATTCCTTACCAATGCAATATGGCGGCGATGTGACGACAAGATCAATACTATTGGATGGCAGCGCCTTCAATAGCTTTAGGCAATCACCATGGAAAATAGCAGCCTTATTAGATACATCCTGAATATATTGAACCGCAGGACTCGGCAATTTGTAAACTTTCACTTCACCTACCTCAACTGGTTGATTTTCTAGTGCCATTTTATCCTTAATGTCGCAGGTAGATCTACTATTTTCTTTAGTATCCGACCAGCGGGATCTTGATTAATTTTCTATTTTCACGGATTAATGGATGGCGTAACTACTCGTGCTGTATTATAAAACTTCCGTGTGGTGCGAGTCGATATAAATCACAACACAAGCCGACTCCCAACATCCACTTCCGTTGTCACTCGGCATGTGCGGACGCATGTCATCCAACGAGTATTCTTTTATGGTTTTGGATGGCATGTGCCAAACGCAAAAGACATATGCCCGCCCGAATTTCAGCGCAACTTCCCATTCGTTGCGTGATATATGTATTTCAACCGGCCATTTTTGACTTGACTTCACCTCAATGAATTTTGATGAAAAAACCCCGTTGGAATATGTATAAGACAAAATGTCGTAACCTGCGGTGCAATCATTTAGTGCAATCCACTGAGGCTCAGGAGCGTCAGCAAGCATAGCTAATCGCTTTAGCTCGGCTTCATACGTAAACCTTTCGGCTGTTCGCCCATTAGCCAACAAGCGCATATTCCTGGAGGAGTAAGCATATATCGTAAGTCGATCCAACCATTCGACGACTTCCTTGACAGGAAGCGCATCCATGGCTCCAGCCCTCTCAAAGCAAGCCTGTAGATCAACGTCAACCGCTGCAAAGAGAACTTCTCGCCCCCTACAAAGCAGCTCAAGCCAAGGTGGGTTAATGACTTTGACGACTGCCTCAACTGCATGGCGAAACACCTCAGGAGCATTGTTATCGCCGCCAGGTACAATTCCATGCAATGCTGCTGCGCCCTGGAAGTCAAATCCGCTATTCGCGTATGTACCAAGCAATAGACGGCTTGCCTGTTCCAAGCTCAGCTCTGGGCGTAAAGTCAATTCACGGCGCAACTTTACCAAGCCGCCTATCACTGATGGGCGAAGCAGTGAACTCGTAATTTCGCTCATAGCTTAGATGAATTCTTCGTCTTCCGTTGCGGCAACTTTTCCTTCAAGCTCCGCAACTAGGTCTTCAATATCTTTTGCGTCGATATACTGCTCAATAGCCCCCGGCGCCGATTCCTCATCCAGCGCCAATTCGTGCAAATCGGGATCGGCCAACAACATTTCCATGTTCCGTATTTTTGTCGCCAATCTCCGACTGACAGATAGATCAATTGAACCTACGCTGGGTGGTAGCTTGTTTTGTAGTACAAAAACAGTCGTTTCGACATTCAATGGTAGCCCTAGACGGTGTATACGATCAATGGACTGCAGGAAGTGGGTGGCGTTATAACTTCTATCGACGTATATGGCATCATGGCAATGCAAATGCAAACTTATCCCTTCGGAGGCTGCGGCCGGATTGGCAATCATTACTTTACAAGCCGGATCACTCTTAAAACGTCTAATTTGCCCTTGCCTGGTATCATCATCATCATCGGAACCCATTCCGATCTGTCCGTAAATCAATGCGGGCTGCATGTGAGCCAGCAGATTTTTTAGCTGATTGATAGTGGAGGTAAAAATTGTCCAAATAAGCACCTTCTTTCCACTTGCAACTAGATTTTCAGCAAGAGATACGGCTTCAAGGACTCTATTGGATGGCCCTTCACTTATTACTGCTCTCAGCAAGCCAGCCTTTTTTTGATCTACACTGTCTTGCAAGCTATCGACCACTAGCTCAGGATTTACCGCAGCCTGAAGAAGCCTAACTACCGAACGACGGGCATTTATCAAAGCGATAGCACCAGAGCCGCGCCGTAGCGCACTAGCCTGCGCGTGAAAGTCTTCTTTCAAGACTGCATAAAATGCTAAATGAGCATCTGTCAGGCTAACCTGGATAAATTTCCTCTTTCGATCGGGGAGGCCAAGGTCTTTCTTCGTGGTTCGCACATACAAATTTCCCAAGACTGATCTCGGAGCTTCTCCAGTAGAAATTCTGGATCCCAATCCAATACCCGGATGGAGAAAATCCAATTGCGACTGTAAGTCAGCGCTACTTTGTGGCATCGGCGTCCCTGATAATATGTCCCTTCGGTTAGCCAAATGCCCCATCCGGAGCAAGGCTAATCCGCGGAGCGACATGGCGCCTGCCTTCATCCGATGTGATTCATCGAGTATCAAATGCGTCCGATGTAGCACCATATACTGCTCTATTAAGGAATCTACGCGAACCAATTGATCATATGAAATGATAAATCTATTGCTCTCTTGGCGCAGTGCCTCTTCAATTCGAGCCTCCCCCCCGGAGAGAACAAGAAATTGCTCTCTCGTATCTTTTGGCGCATTCGGATTCAAACATTCATCTACGACGGACTCCCATGCAGGAAATGCATTCCTTGGCGCAACAATGATTAGCTTCGAGTAGTTTTCACGCAGCAGCAGATGTAGAGCAAACGAAACCGTGGTCTTGCCCGCGCCCGGCACAGAGAAATTTGCCCCGTTTGCAAGTGCTAAAAGCGATTGCAAGTTCTGTACTTGATATGACTTCAGCCCATGCGTTGCTGAGTTCCAACCAACTGCGGCGAGGCGGCTTTCTATCTCTGCCGCCGATAGCGTAGCTGACAATTTTCCGCTAGCGCTTCGAACCGCCTTGTAGTCGCGCATAAATTGCGCAACACGTTCAGCGGATGTTTCATCCGTATCAAAGTCAAACCCTAATTGCCCTTGAAGTGGAGCTAATGTGCGAAGTACAGTCAGTGCGGTTGGCCATGAGACCTCAATCATATGCGATGCAATTGAAGCATGATTATCGAGATCAATTGCCGCATTCCTCAGCCGTACCCATGCGCCATTGGGCACTCCGTGACCCTTGGAAAATACGCCTCTTGAAAATTCACTAACATAGGACAGCGTAATTGCACTCATTGCGCTACTCCTAGTGCCGGACACGTGCGGATATTTCGCCGGCAATACGATTTGCAATACCGACGCATTTTTCTAGCGTTGCTTGAATTTCAGCATACGTTCCTGTATTTGCACTTTGGATGTCAATTGACAACAACGCCCTTTCTGCGTTCTTTGCAAACTTAAGCGCCGCTTTATCTTTATTTTTCCCCTGTTCAGAGACGACCTGGCAAACTTCCTCAATTACTTTAATTGTAGATTTTTCGGACTCGCCATCCCCTCTGACAGCCAGAATTCGTTCAATTATCGGACCGTAGTTCTTTCTTATGAGCGACGTGTCATCTCCATCATCAAACGATATCTTGTGCTGCGTTCCGACGACAGGAGGCGCCGCATTAAGCTCAATATCCAACTCCGCCGCAAGAGTATCGAGAAACAAGGTCGGATTATCCTCTATTGAATTTATTAACTTATACGCACGATCTTCGATGTCACCTCTTCGTTCAATTACAAAGAAATCCACTTTTCTTGTAATTTCTCTTAGTGCCGGATCATCCTTCTTCTCCCAATTTCTTGTAGCCACCTGCTTAAAGGCTTGCTCCGTTTCTTCAAGCTTATCATATTCATCCGGAGTCTTCAGCCAATCACTGAGATACATATCTGCGGAATCAATCATCTTTATAGCCCGCAAAATATCACCCTTATCACGATTCATTAGATCCGCGATCATTTGATCGGACATCCCGACTTCCAATAAATCGCGGGCGGCCCTACCCAGCGCCGTCCACTCATAGGGAAGCTTAGTCTCCGGCTGCATTTGGAGTCCAATTTCCAACTTTCGTATCTCATCCGAGGTTGCCGACTCCGGCAAAACGGCGCAAATAATGTCTTTAAACTTCCCATAGCGGGTAGCATTTTCAGCCAGAAGCTCGCGCATGGCACTAAGGCGCCTATTTCCATTGACCACAACACCGTCAGCGGAAATTATCAGGTCATCCGTTTGCTCTCCAACCTTGCCTAGTTCGT
>NZ_JAYRLZ010000094.1:0-14759 GCF_041904975.1 Chitinimonas sp.
CGCCACGTATCGAGGTGAGTGGTTTGTTTGCGACCGGTTTGGTGCTGTGTGTTTGCATAAAGAAACAAGAATCAGGTGGCCCGAGGGGCGAGGCGGAAGGGATGAACTGAGCGGCAGGCTCCAAGCGCCTGCCATCGCCGGTGAATGCTTAAAACCCCTTGGCCAGCCCGGTGCCACGGCGCGGATCATTGGCGCCGTAGAACTTGCCATCGGGCTTGGCGGCCAGGCTGGGCGCACCGATCATGATGGCGGCGATATGGTTGCCCGGCCGTGATGCCTTGAAGCTGTGGCCCATGGCGATCAATTGCTCTTGCACCGTGCTACTCAGCGCCTGTGGCTCATGAAAGGTGGTTTCCGGCTGCCATTGCTGATGGATGCGTGGCGCATTGACTGCTTCCTGCAAGTTCATGCCGTAGTCGAGCACATTCCACAGGGTTTGCAGCACCGTGGTGGGGATGCGGCTGCCGCCGGGCGTGCCGAGCACCAGCAGCGGCTTGCCATCCTTGCTGACGATGGTCGGGCTCATCGAGCTGAGCGGCCGCTTGCCCGGCGCGATGATATTGGGCTCGCCCTGCACCAGTCCGAACTGGTTGGCGCTGCCCACCTTGCTGGTGAAATCGTCCATCTCGTTATTGAGCAGCACACCGGTGCCGGCGGCGGTGACGCCGGCGCCGAACCAGCCATTGAGCGTATAGGTGACCGCCACGACATTGCCGGCACGATCGGCGATCGAGTAATGAGTGGTATTGCTGCCTTCCTCAGCACTCACACCGCTGGCGATATCGCTTGCCCGACTGGCGCGGTCCGGCTTGATGCTGGCGCGGGCGCGGGCGGCATAGGCTTTGTCGGTAAGGCGGGCCACCGGGTTGTTGACGAAATCCGGGTCGCCCAGCAGGCGGTTACGGTCGGCATAGGCGCGACGCATCGCCTCGATTTGCACATGCAGGGCGGCGGATGAGCCAAAGCCCAGCTTGCCGAGCGGATAGCCCTCGACAATATTCAGGATCTCGCAAATCACCACCCCGCCCGAGCTCGGTGGCGGTGCCGACACGATATGGTAGCCACGGTAGTCGCACTCGATCGGCGCCAATTCACGGGCGCGGTATTGGTCCAGATCGGCCTGCCTGATCAAGCCGCCACCTTGTTGACTGGCCGCGACCAGGGCGGCGGCAACCGGGCCGTGGTAAAAGCCGTCGGCGCCGTTTGCTTCAATTTGCCGCAGGGTGGCCGCCAGGTCTTTTTGTTGCAGGTTGTCGCCAGCCTGCCAGGGCGCGCCTTTATTGAGGAAGATGGCCGCTGAGGGCGCATCCTTGCGGAAGTCCTCGGTGGCGGCGCTCAGCATCGCCACATCGCCGGCATCGAGTACAAAACCCTGCTCGGCCAGACGGATTGCCGGCGCCAACAAATCCTTGCGTGGCAGCTTGCCATAGCGCTGCCGCGCCAGCTCCAGCCCGGCCACCGTGCCCGGAACCGCCACTGCCCGGTAACCGCGGGTGCTGGCGCCGGATATCAACTCGCCCTTGTCGTCCAGATACATATTGGCGCTGGCTGCCAACGGCGCCTTTTCGCGGAAATCGATAAAAGTCTTGCGACCGTCGGCCAGCTGCACCGTCATAAAGCCGCCACCGCCCAGATTGCCGGCGGCCGGGTAGACCACTGCCAGCGCATAGCCCACCGCCACCGCCGCATCAATGGCATTGCCGCCACGCTGCAAAATATCGACGCCGACCTCAGTCGCGTATTTCTGCGCCGTCACCACCATGCCTTGCTCCGCCGCCACCGGCGCGACGCTGGCGGCATGGCTCAGGCTGGTGAGCAGGAGCAATAGGCTGAGACGGATGCGAGATGGGTGCATGGTGGCGTGAACAGCGGAGTGAGTTGAAGAAATGGGTAGGTCGGAATTCATTCCGACGGCCGCGGGTGATACCTGGCATGCCAAATATTGCAGTCGGAACACCTTCCGACCTGCGAATCGGCCGGTGCTTGCAGCCTTTGTGCCTCATCGGAGTCGCTTTATCCGCGATGGTCCGCAAAAGGCCGAACCTGTCGACACAGAGAACAGGGAGGGCACAGCGCACACCGAGAACAACAAAATCGGGCGGTTTTCTCTGTGTGCGCTGTGGTCTCGGTGTACTCCGTGCCTACGGGTTTTTGGGTGTGGATTCCACAGGGCCTGCGCCGGGCTTGACGAACTTGAGGGTAAAGCGATTGCTCTCGCCGATCGCCTCATACTTGGCGCGGTCCTTGTCCTTCAGCGCATACACCGGTGGCAGGGTCCACACGCCTTCCGGATGGTCGGCAGTATCCTTTGGGTTGGCATTGATATCCGATTGCGCAGCCAGCTTGAAGCCGGCGCCTTCGGCCAGCTTGATCACATAGGAGGCATGCACATAGCCGGTGCTGGCAGTGGCGTCCTGCGGGCGGTCTTCCGGCAGGCGGTGATCGACCACGCCGAAAATGCCACCGGGCTTGAGGGTATCGAAGGCGTGCTTGAACACTGCCTTCAGCGTGGCGTCGGCCGGGTCGATCCAGTTATGCACATTGCGGAAGGTCAGCACCATGTCCGCACTAGCGGCCGGCGCAATCGCCAGCGCCTTGGGCGGGTCGAACACCGACAGCTTGACCTTGCCATAGACGGCCGGCAGCTCATTCAGCTTCTTCTGGAAACGCTCGGTAGCGGCGCGCTTGCGCGGCTCGTCCGAGCTGGCGCTGAAGGTGGCTTCATACAGCACGCCCTTGTCGCGAAGATAGGGCGCCAGGATTTCGGTATACCAGCCGCCGCCGGGGTTCAGCTCCACCACTGTCATATCCGGGCGGATTCCGAAGAAACTGAGGGTTTCATACGGGTGACGAGCAGCATCGCGCGCGACATTGGCCGGGCTGCGGTGGCTGCCGGCAATGGCGGCCTTGAGCGCGTCATCGGCCAGCGCAGTGCTGGACAGGGCAAACAGGGCGAGCAGCGACAACAGGCGTTTCATGCGGACATCCTGATGGTGAAGTGGAGCCGCATTGTCGGGGTAGGTGGGGGTGGATGCAAGCTCGCGAGCTGCTATCAGGTATCGCTGCCACGGCGCGGGGGCGAAAAGCTTGCGCAAGCCTTGAGCACATAAGAAAAGCCCCGGGCATGCCGGGGCAGTAGTCTGAAAAGAAACACAGTCTCTCTGGTTAAGCCAGCGTCCGTTCCAGTCGCGCCAGTACTTCGGCTTTGCCCAGTAGCGCCAGTACCGCGTCGATCGATGGCGTCTGGGTGGTGCCGCAGACGGCGGCGCGCAGTGGCATGCCGACCAGGGGCATCTTCACGCCTTCTGCGGCGACAAAGGCCTTGATGGCGGCGGCCAGGGTCGGCACATCCCAGCTGTCGATTGCGGTCAGTGCCGTGCGCAGGCGCGCGAGGCGGGCGCGGCCTTCTTCGTTCAGGTGCTGGGCGGCCAGCTCGGCCGGTGCCGCATCGTGGCGGAAGAAATAGCTGGCTTGGGCGGCCAGATCGACCAGATTGGTGACGCGCTCCTTCAACAGTGCAATCACCTCGACCAGTGCCGGGCCGGCTTCTATGCCCAGCTTGGCGAGGAAGGGGCGGGTCAGCTCGGCCAAGCGGGCGTTATCGGCGGCCTTGATATGCTGCTGGTTGATCCACAGCATTTTTTCGCGATCAAAGCGCGCCGGGCTCGGGCTGACATTGGCCAGATCAAACCATTCGATGAACTGCGCAACGGTGAACACCTCTTCGTCGCCATGGCCCCAGCCCAGCCGGGCCAGGTAGTTGAGGAAGGCTTCCGGCAGGATGCCGAGATCCTGGTAATCGACCACCGACACCGGGTCCTTGCGCTTGCTCATCTTGCTGCCGTCGGCGTTGAAGATCAGCGGCAAGTGGCCATACACCGGAATGGCGGCGCCCAGCGCTTGCAGGATATTGATCTGGCGCGGGGTGTTGTTGACATGGTCGTCGCCACGGATCACATGGGTGATCGCCATATCGTGGTCGTCCACCACCACGCAGAAGTTGTAAGTGGGTGTGCCATCGGGGCGGGCGATGATCAGGTCGTCCAGCTCGGTATTGCTGATCTCGATGCGGCCCTTGACTGCGTCATCCCAGGCCACCACGCCGTCGATCGGGTTGCGAAACCGCACCACCGGCTCGATGCCGGCCGGAATCAAAGGCAGGGTCTTGCCCGGCTCCGGGCGCCAGCGCCGATCGTAGCGCGGCTTCTCACCACGCGCTTCCATCTCGGCGCGCATCTGGTCGAGCTCTTCACGGCTGGTGTAGCACAGATAAGCCTTGCCCTCGGCCAGCAGCTGCTGGATCACTTCCTTGTAGCGCGGCATGCGCTGCATCTGGAAGTAGGGCCCTTCGTCAAAATCGATGCCGCACCAGGCCAGGCCATCAAAAATCGCCTTGACCGACTCCGGGGTGGAGCGTTCGAGGTCGGTATCTTCGATGCGCAGTACCGCCACACCCTGATGGTGGCGCGAGTAGGCCCAGGTAAACAAGGCGGTGCGAACACTGCCAAGGTGCAACAGGCCGGTAGGGGAGGGGGCAAAGCGGGTGCGGACGGTCATGATGGGCCGGGAGTGAATGCAAAGAGGCGGCATTTTACCCGGCTTGCGGATTCTGGGCGAACCGGCTGTAAGGGCCCGTATCGCGTTGTGGATGAAGAGAAATGCATGCCGTTTACGGGAATTTACCGGGGTTTAACAGATAAGGACGTCTTATGCGCCCTATATTCCCTTTCGAGTTCCGCTAGGTGGGTCGCAGGCAGTTCGCTTGGACGCCGTATTTTCGATTGAGGTGATGATGGTGAATGCTCCTTTGCGCCGACTTGGGTTCAATGCCCTGTTCAATGCGATGCTGTGTGCTACTGCTTCTGCGGCCTGTCCGGTCGCGCCATGCATCGCACCGGCAAACACGGAGGCCAGTGCGCTGTTTGCTGCCGTCGAGCAACTTTACCCGCAATTCTTTTTCCCTAGCGCGGCTACCCAAGCCCTGGGCTCTGGGAGTGACGCTGCTTTGTATCGCAGCTATCCGGATACAGGCGGCTATGGTCTGGGGGCCTACCAGGGTGGCTTGTGGTATGCCGTTGCGGGCAATTGGACCCGCTTCAGTTCGCTGGACCAGGGCAACCAGACCTTCTGCAGTGGCAGCTGCCTGGGTCCAATAGCGGCACAGGGTAGTTTCCGCGGCAACATTGTGTTGGGTGTACCGGAAGATACATCGATCAAGGTCAGCGTCTTTGCGCCAGACCAGACCGGTACCGTGTATCTGGCGTATGGCACCACACCGGGTAGCTACGCGCAGCAGACCACCCCGGTGGCGCTATCTGCCGGCAAACCTCTGACGATTGCGTTGGCGGGGCTGACACCCAATGCCCGTTACTACTACCGCCTTTACCTGCAATCGGCGGACAGCAACGAGGCCGTGCCGACCGATGAACACAGCTTTCATACGGCGCGCCCGGTCGGTAGTACCTTCACTTTCACGCTACAGGCCGATTCGCACATGGATGAAAACTCGGCCGTGGCGCAGTACCGCCGCACCCTGGCCAATATTTCGGCAGACGCGCCGGACTTTCATATCGACCTGGGCGATACCTTTATGTGCGAAAAGCACTATGCGCCCCTGTCGCCCACCATTCCGCCTGCTGCCACGCAGGCTCAGGTGCAGTGGCGCTATTGGTTCGAGCGGGGCAACTTCGGCTTGATGGCGCACTCGGTGCCGCTGTTCTTGGTGAATGGCAACCATGAAGGCGAAGCGGGTTGGCTGAACATTGGTGGTGCACAAAATCTGGCGAATTGGGCCGATGCCGCGCGCCAGCAATTTTTTGTGAATCCTGTGCCTGACCGTTTTTACAGCGGTGACGACACGGTCGATCCGAATGTAGGTCAGCGTGCGGGCTGGTATAGCTGGCAGTGGGGCGACGCGCTGTTTGTGGCACTGGATCCCTACTGGTACACCGGCAAACGTACCAACAAGGGCTGGGATATCACACTTGGCACAAGCCAGTTTCATTGGCTGGAACAAACCCTGGCTGCCAGCAAGGCCAAGTTCAAGTTCGTCTTTCTGCATAGCCTGGTTGGTGGCCTTGATGGTCAGATGCGCGGCGGAATTGAAGCGGCGCCTTTTTATGAGTGGGGTGGCATGAACGACGACGGGGTGACCTCGGGCTTTGCCAGCCAGCGACCAGGCTGGAGTATGCCGATTCACGCCTTACTCAAGCGTTATGGCGTGACCGCGGTGTTTCATGGGCATGACCATGTCTATGTAAAGCAAGACCTCGACGGCATCGTATATCAAGAGGTTCCGCAGCCCAGTGCGGTCAATAACAACAGTGGCGCAAATCTGGCCAAGGCTTATCACTACACCAGCGGCACCATCGTCAGTAGTTCGGGACATGTACGGGTAACGGTGAGTCCGACGCAGGTCAAGGTCGACTATGTGCGTTCCTGGCTGCCGCAAAACGAGACGGCGGGCCACAAAAACGGCGAAATCGCTGACAGCTGGACGGTGAGCGCACCTTGAGCCGGCCGGGTCTGCGATCTGCATCAATGGCTGATGCGCTGAGGCATAAGCGCGGGCCTGTTATTGCTGAGGCGAGCATTGTTTACCGCATTCAAACCGAAAGATTGCCATGAAAACCCACTTGCTCGCGCTATTGCTGTGCGCCTGGGCCGCACGCGCTGACTGTATTTCCGCACCTTGCCTGCTGCCAAGTCAGGCGCAGTCCGATGCGCTGTTCGATAAGATTGAATTGCGTTATCCACAGTACTTTGCGCCGGCGGCAAGCTCGCAGATCGTGCAAATTGGCAGCGACACTGCCTACTACCGGATCTACCAAAATTCGGTGAAGCCTGGATTGGCTACCTTTCAGGGTGGGCTCTGGTTTGAAATCGGTGGCAACTGGCAACGTTTCAGCAGTCTTGATGAAGGGAATCGCCTGTTTTGCAACGGCACATGCTGGGGGGATGCGCCGGTCGCCGTGGGTGCTTTTGCGGGTAATGTGGTGCTGGGTTCGCCAACCAATACCAGCATCAAGGCCAATGTGTTTTCGCCTTCGCAGTCCGGTAGCGTCTATGTGGTCTACGGCAAGCAGCCTGGGCAATACGATGGGCAAACTCCGCCCGTGGCATTGGTCGCTGCCAAGCCGGTGGAAATCAGCATCGATGGTTTGTCGCCAAATACACGCTATTACTATCGGCTTTGGTACGCGGCGGCCAATGGGCTTGGCAGTGGGCCGGCCGAAGAAAACACCTTCCATACCCAACGGCCGGCGGGCGAAACCTTCACTTTTGCGGTGCAGGGAGACTCTCACCCGGAGAGGGTGAACAGCCAGTTCAATGGCGAGTTGTATACCCGCACCTTGCAGACAGCGGCGGCAGATCACCCCGATTTTTACATCACCAGTGGCGATGATTTCAGTGTCGATACGCTGAATCCGGCAACGGTGAATCAGGCGCAGGTGGTGGAGCGCTATACCATTCAGCGGCCCTATCTGGGGGTGGTCGGCAAGTCAGCGCCGGTGTTTCTGGTCAATGGCAACCATGAGCAGGCGGCGCGCTATCTGTTGGACGGCACCGCTAACAATATCGCCGTCTGGGCACAAAACGCCCGCAACTCGCATTATTCCGAGCCAGCGCCGGACGGCTTTTATACGGGCAATACCGAACAAGTGCCCTTTATCGGGTCCTTGCGCAACTACTACGCCTGGACTTGGGGTGATGCCCTGTTTGTGACGATTGACCCGTATTGGGCGTCGCTTTTCTGCGTCGATAACAATTTCTATGGCGATACCAAGCGCACCAATCTCTGGAGTGTTACTCACGGGGACTCGCAGTACGCCTGGCTAAAAAAGACCCTGGAAGACAGCAAGGCCAAGTACAAATTCGTGTTTGCCCACCATGTCATGGGTACCGGTCGGGGCGGCATCGAGCTGGCCAAGCTGTATGAATGGGGGGGTAACAACGCCGATGGCGTGACTCCGGGCTTTACCGCCAATCGACCGACCTGGGTTTCGCCCATTCACAAACTGTTTGTGGATAACCACGTGACCATCTTCTTTCAGGGGCACGACCATATCTGGGTGCATCAACAGCTCGACGGCGTGACCTACCAGACGCTCTCCGAACCGGCCGACCCGAATTACACCCTATGGAATGCCGATGCCTACAAGAGTGGAGAAAAGTTCCCGAACACCGGCTACACCCGGGTCACGGTTTCGCCCAGTGGGGTCAAGGTGGACTATGTCGCCACCTATCTGCCCAAGGATGAGGGGGCGGGCAAGGTGAATGGGCAAACCATCTTCAGCTACACCATTCCATGATTGTCACCAGTGGCCTTCACGATTGCTCCACAAAGTGGGCGCACAGTGGGGCCAGGCAAGATCGCAGGAGAGAAGCCATGAAGCAACCGCATGATTTGATCATCACGACGATGCTGTTCTGCACCCTGGCGGCCTGCAATGATACGCGGGATGCTACGTCAGCCATGCCGATGCCGGCTCCGCAAACGGCAACGGTCGACGCGGGGCATTGTGGCAGCGATGGGGTCAGCTTGGTGGCAGGGAGCAGTTGCGTGCGCAGTTCGGCGATCCTGGCGTCGGCGCGGGCACAGCCATTGCAAGTCACGCAGGCGGCAAGCCTTGAACCTACGGCCTTGTTTGATTGGGCTGAGTCCACCTATCCGGGTCTGTTTCCTGGACATAAGGCCGACCAGACCATTGCGCCGTATCTGCTGCGCTACTACCCCGAAACGCAGAGTTATATGGGTGTTGCCGATGGCCTGGTTTATGGCTACGGGCCATATACCGGCAATGTGCTGGTGTCGTTTGGCAAGCTGGCTGATTTCAGTTGCACAGTATTGCCGGCCAGTTGCGGCCTTCCAGGTGCGCCGCAGTCGGTAACGGCAGTGGCTGGCAATGCCAGCGCCACCCTGAGCTTCACCGCGCCCGCTTCGAGCGGCGGGGCTGACATCAGCAGCTACACCGCGAGCTGCGTTGCTGGAGGTCAGCGACTGTCTGCCAGTGCGGTGAGCAGCCCCATCTCGGTGACGGGCTTGAGTAACGGCACCAGCTATAGCTGTACCGTTTCGGCCAGCAATGTCTACGGCACGGGTAGCGCGTCGGCTGCCGTTGTCGTGACGCCGGTTGGCGCCAGCAGCGGTACGTTCTCGCTAAGCAGCAGCGCAGGCAGCAACGGCGGTACTATGCCGGCGGATTACACCTGCGATGGCATGGGCTCAAGCCCGCAGCTGAGCTGGTCGGGCGCGCCCGCCGGCACCAAGGAATTTGCGATTTTGATGACCACCTTGCCGGGCGATGGCACGACCAAGTGGAATTGGGTGGTGTATGGCATTCCTGCAACCGCAACCGCTATGGGCCGCGATGCCTTGGGTGTGGGTACGTATGGTGTGGGCAGCGATGGCCCGTTCCGTGGTTACCAAGCTCCTTGCTCGCAAGGGCCTGGCGCCAAGCTGTATACCTTCACCGTGTATGCCTTGTCCGGCTCGCCCTCGTTGTCCGGCACGCCGGTAAGCGGACAGGCTCTAGCCAGTGCCATCGCGCCGCTGACGCTCGCCAGCGCGGCGCTCAATCTCAGCTACACCCGTCCGAGCAACCCGCCTGGCTCGACCGCAGCCTGCATGAATCCGTAACTCTTTGGGGGCTTCAAGCACCGGTAATGTCAGCGTGAGCTGCGATAGCAGTTATGCCTATGTCAGCTCCGACGGCATTGCCACCCATGCCATGATGAACGGCATTACGGCTACCAATCTGCAGGTGCCGACCACTCAGAATTTCTTGGGTGGCAATGCCTGGAAGATTCCCCTGGCTCCGGCTGTTGCCGCCACCACCACCACCGCAACCGATGGCCCGATTGGCGTGGCGGTGAATGGTGTGCCCATCTTCAATCCTTGCAAGCAGGGGGGCTGTCAGTTTGGTGATACCAAGGTGCTGGGTGAGCTGGATGTGTGCAATGGCCACGCTGGTCGGGCTGATGACTACCACTATCACGCAGCCCCCACCTGCCTGATGGCGGGCAAGCCGGCCAATTATTGGGATACCCATCCGGTCGGTTGGGCGCTTGATGGTTTTGCAATTTTTGGCTACCACAATGCCGACGGCACGCTGGCCGGTCGCGATGGTGTCTGTGGCGGCAATACCAGCTCAGTGCCCAATGCTCCGGCTGGCTATAGCTACCATGTAACGGATGCCTCGCCTTATGTGCTGTCCTGCTTTCGCGGCACGCCCAGCCCCGACCTGGCCAATCAGGCCGCCAAATATCGGCCGATGCGCCAGCCGCCGGTTACGCCGTTTGGTGTCAGCGATATGACCCTGAGCACTGATGCCAGTGATGGCTACCAGGTATTGCAATTCACATCGGCCAAATCGTTCGTGAGCACGGAAGATGGCAAGGATAGCTATACCAATGCCGCAGGAAGCTACCGCATTCGCTACAAGCTGGTAACCGGGACGGCGTTAGCGGCCTTGCTGGCCCAGCCGCAGAATAATGGCAAGAGCCTGTGCTGGAACTTTCAGTTTGTCTCCGCCGCCGGCGCCACCACGCAGCCTGCTACTTCTTACTGTCGATAGGGTCGCCATGTATTGCGGTCGCCGGATTCAAACTTTGCTGTTGGCGCTGCTGCTGTTGCCCGGCCAGGCCCACGAATTACAAGCCAACCGGCTGACCTTGGTGATGCGCGAGCCCAACCACGTTGTAGTGGCGTTTGTGCTGAACTACATCGAGGTGCTGCATCGGGTCCTGGATCCGAAAGCATCGCAGCAGAGCTTTGTCTTGCGCTACTCATCCATGCCCATGCCTGCCTTGCAGGCCGAATTGGTTAAGGCGCAAGCGCAGCTGGCAGCAGAAACAGTGCTGCAATCGGCGAATGGCGAAATGGCCAGATTGTCGGCTTGGGCTTGGCCTACAGCCTCGCGGGTGCAAGCACTCTTGCAGCAGCGCGCCATGCAGCTGGTGGTGGCGCCAACTGATCATCCGTCGGACGATCTGGTTGAGATTCATGCTGATGCAGTCACTACCAAGCCGATCGAGACACTCCGACCCCGATTGCCGCTAGCGATGATGCCGACACTGGTGGTGTCTTACCGCCCTCATCAAAGCTGGCTTGCTGGCGATAAGCCACCTGTGGAAATCCGGTTCTGACCTCGATGTCAGCGCGATAAAGCGCCTATCTGAAATTGAATTTCAGCCGACGCTCGTCATTGGGTGCGCCGGGGCCGATGCGGGTCAGCAGGGTGGTGAGCGAGCCTTCGCTGCCCGGGCTGGCGCGCAGGCCGAGGTCGAGGTTGAAGCCTTGGCTGGCTTGCCAGCTGCCATTGCCGTTGATCTGCAGCGATCCGCTCAGGGTGCTCAGTTGCAGCTGCCAGCCATTGCCGGACGGAATGGCGGTGACGCGGTAGTCGCCCAATGGGTTCAGCGACGGTGCCAGGCTGGAGCCGGCGCCGCGCCATTCCAGCAGCAGGGCGCCTTCCGGCTGGCCCTTGGCCCAGTGGATGTTTTGCGACATCAGGTGCAGTTGGCCGGCCAGGGCATAGGCTTTGGCACGTTCATCCAGCTTGAATAGCGGCGCGGCAGCGAGGCTGATGTCGGCATTGCTGAGACTGATGCCGCCGGGGCCAATACTCAGCTTTGCACTGCCGCTATCGATGCCGATGTCGAATTCGAGCCGGCCGCGCAATAGCTGGGACGGGCGCAGCTCCCAGCGCAGCTGCTCGGCCAGCGCTTCGCCATTGAGCACTGGCTGGGCGCTGCCGCGCCACAAATTGCCATCCGTGGCCACCAGGCTGAGTTTGCCCTGACTTTGGCTATTGAGCACGCTGCCAATCACGCTGGCCGGCAATTGCAGCGGCAGGAACAAGGCGGTGGCGGCGCCGAGCAACAGGCCGGCGCCCAGTGTCAGCGTCTTCATCGCGTCCACTCCGCTTCGATATCCATGCTGGCCTGACCATCCTTGCTGCGCGCCGACAGGCGGGTAAGCGTCCAGCCTTGGGCGCGGGCATCGGCCAGCAGGCGGGTCATGCTGGACCAAGGGGCGCCGTGGGCGCTCAGTTGGCTGCGCTTGCTGTCGGGGGTGCTGATCTTGGCCAGATCGCTGCCAAGGCCGGCAGCGGCCGCCAGGGCGGCAAGATCGCTGGGGGCGGCGCTGCTGGTGCTGCCCTTGGCCAGAGCCAGGTCGCGGCTGAAGCGCGACGCATCGGCGCGCAAATTGGGCAGGCTGCGCTGCAGGCGTTGCCGCTCGCGCGCAATCGGTTCGTAGATCAGGGCATATAGCAAGGACAACAGCACGATTGCCGCGCCGGCGGTGAGGATGGCGCGCTCGCGCGCATTGCGCTGGCGCCAGTATTGCATCAGGGGGGCAAGTGCGGTCATGGTTTAAGGCTTACGGTCAGGCGTACATGGTCGGCGGCGGCAGTGCTCAGTTGCACCTGGCCCAGGCTCTGCAGGGCCTGATTGATGCTGGCTACTTGTTCGGCGCGGCCTTTGTAGTCGGCGCTGATGCGACCGTCGGCATAGTCGATGCCGGTCAGCTTGGCCTCGCCATTGGGCATCAGCATGGGCGCAACGCTCAGCAACCGGGAAAGCGTATCATTGCTGGCCGGGCTTGGCCCGCTCTTGAGCTTGGCGCGCAGTTGCAACTGCGCATCGACTACCGGCGTGCCGGGGAAGGCGGCTACGAAGGCGCTGTCCATACTGCGCTTGAGTGCCTTTTCTTCTTGGCGCCATTCCCACCATTGGCTGAGCCAGGCCAGGCAGGCCAGCACCGCTACGCCGCCCAGCCAACGCAGGCTGGGAGTGAGGCGGGCCCAGTCGATGTCGAGCTGCGGTCCGGAGGCGAACTCGCCTTGCAGCAGATTGATGGCGTCCTTGGCCAGTGGTGCCAGCAGGGCATCGCCATGTGCCAGGCTTGCGGTGAGTCCGCTGGCTTGCCAGGCGGCGATATCGACGGTGTCGGCCGCACCGGCCGGCAGTGCCAGTTGCCAGGCGCCTTGCTGCGGCACGGCACTCAGCAAGGCTGGTGGCATGGCTGCCTGTTCGGCATCAAACCAGAATGCTTCATCGCCCTGACGGCGCGCCCAGCCGTTTTCATACCAGAGCAGGCTGCTGCCATCGCTGCTCAGCAGCATATCTGCGGCATAAATGGCGTTGATACGACGCCCGCTGGCAGACAGCAGGCCAAGCAGGCGCTCCAGACGCTTGCGCTCGATCGCCGCTACGCGGCAACGGTCGCCTTCAAGCACATAGGCGAGTTGTTGCTCTTCCGGCGCGCCGAGCAGAACAGTGTCGAGGGCATGGGTAAGCAGGCGTTGCGCCTGGCGTCGCCCGCCGGGCGGCAGGGTAATGCCGGCGCGCAATACCATGCTCGGCGGCAGGTAAACCTCGAGATTGCGCGCGGCCGGCAGGGTTTTCAGGCCGCAACGGCCACGGCTGCTGGCCGGGGTGTCGAGTAGTCGCCAGTCGTACTCGCTCGGGCCGTCGTCGAGGAAATGGTGCTCGCTTACAAACAGACGCAGGGTGCTCACAGCGTGGCCGCTCGGGTCAAAATGGGTGGCGCGCAGTATGACAAAGCCGGCGCTATGGCGCTACCGGCGTAGCGTGCAGGGCAGGGCTGGGGCTGGTCCGCCATCTGGCAGGGCGGCGCGATTCATACACTTGTTGTTGCGCTTTGTATGGATTGGTTTGCCGAACGGGTTTGTTTTTTTCTGCCGCTCTCGCCTATAATCGCCGATTGTCCGTTTGCAGTATGCGTAGTTTCCCGGTCGGCAATCCGGTCGGGGCGGCGATACGCTGCGGGTAGCGCGAGAGTGGCGAAATTGGTAGACGCACTGGATTTAGGTTCCAGCGCCGCAAGGTGTGGGGGTTCGAGTCCCCCCTCTCGCACCACGAAATTCAATTGCCGACCAGCTTCTGGTCGGTGGTCTGTACGCAATTAGCAATCGGGATCGATTTGACCATGCAAGCACAACTGGAAACGCTGGGGCAACTGGAACGTCGCCTCGATTTCGCCATTCCGGCTACCGATATTCAAAACGCGGTTGATTCGCGCCTCAAGCGCGTGGCCCGTACTGCCCGCATCCAGGGTTTCCGTCCTGGCAAGGCACCGATGAAGATCGTGGCGCAAAACTACGGCGCTCAGGTTCACGAAGAAGTGATGGGTGAGCAGGTTCAGGCCGCCTTTGCCAACGCGGTACAAGCCCAGCAGCTGCGCGTTGCCGGATATCCGCGCTTTGAAGGCAAGCCTTCCGGCGATGGCAGCTTCTCGTTCAGCGCCACCTTCGAGGTTTACCCGGAAGTGGTGGTTGGCGATCTGTCGGCCAAGGAAATCGAGCGCCCGCTGCTCACCGTCAGCGACGCTGAAGTGGAAAAGACCATCGAGATCCTGCGCAAGCAACGTACCAAGTTCGAGCGCGTCGAGCGCGCTGCCGAGAAGGGCGACCGCATCATCGTCGACTTCAAGGGCACTATCGACGGCGAGGCGTTTGCCGGCGGTTCCAGCGACAATTTCGCCTTCCAGGTTGGCGAAGGCCAGATGCTGGCCGAGTTCGACACTGCCGTGCTGGGCATGAAGGAAGACGAAAGCAAGACTTTCGATCTGGCTTTCCCGGCTGACTACCATGGCAAGGACGTGGCCGGCAAGACCGCCCAGTTCACCGTGACGGTCAAGAACGTGGCTGCTGCTGTGTTGCCAGAGATCAACGCCGATTTCGCCCGTGCCCTGGGCATTGAAGATGGCGACATCGAAAAGCTGCGCGCCG
>NZ_JAYRLZ010000404.1:0-2618 GCF_041904975.1 Chitinimonas sp.
CAGCAAGGCTATCGCACCGCTGATATCTTCGAGGCGGGCTGCGAGAAGGTCAGCTGTTCCGCCATGGGTGATGCGGTGGTGGCAGCCCTGTAAGCTGTTCGCTGCAACTAAGCCAACCCGCAGCAGAGGTCGGGTGGCGCGCCGGTTTCCGGTTTGTTCTGCGTGCGGAACGGGCTGGCCACCGGCGCGGTCATTTTGACCGGCTGCGCGTCAAGCAGTGTTCAGCGATTTGCCTGAGGCGAGCAAGGCCATGAAGTCCTTGGCAGGCAAGGGTTTGCTGAAGAAGTAGCCCTGGATTTCATCGCAGTGGTGGCGTCGCAGATAGGCGATCTGCTCCTCCGTTTCCACCCCTTCGGCGATCGCGCGCAACTTGAGGCTATGCGCCAGCGAAATCACCGACAGCGCGATCAGCGCCTGGTCGTCCGAGGCATGGATATCGCGCACAAAGGACTGATCGACCTTGAGCACATCGATGGGGAATTTGTGCAGGTAGGACAGGCTGGAGTATCCCGTACCGAAATCATCGATGGCCAGGGTCAAGCCAAGTGCTTTCAATTCGTGCAGGACGCTGATCACCTGTTCGACGTCGGTCATCATCATCCCTTCGGTCAGCTCGATCTCGAGCAGATGGGGCGGCAGGCCGGTCTCCTGTAGCGTGCGGGCGATCAATTGCGCCAGATCAGGCTCGCGGAACTGGCGGGCAGACAGGTTGACGGCCATTTTCAAGGCTGGCAGGCCCTCGGCGATCCAGTCTACAGTCTGCCGGCAAGCTTCGCGCAAGGCCCAGCTGCCGATCGGCACGATCAGGCCTGATTCTTCGGCGAGGCCGATAAAGCGGGCGGGCGATACCATGCCCATCTCGGGATGCTGCCAGCGGATCAGCGCCTCGGCGCCCACCACCAGGCCGCTGCGCAGGTCCACCTTGGGCTGGTAGAACAAGACGAACTCTTCGCGTTCAATCGCCATGCGCAGTGCGCGCTCGATCAGCAGCCGTTCCTGCAGGCGCTGGTTCATGTCCTGGGTAAAGAACTGCACATTGTTGCGGCCGCTCTCCTTGGCCTGGTACATGGCGATGTCGGCGCGCTCGATCAGCTCGGCGGCGCTGCTGCCATCTTGCGGATAGACCGCTACGCCAAGGCTGCAGCCGAGGAAAAATTCCTTGTCTTCCACCAGCACCGGCTGCGCCACTACGTCCATGATGCGCTGCAGCAACGAGGTGGACAGATTGCGTTCATCGGCGCCGGGTAGCACCAGCATGAACTCGTCGCCACCCAGCCGCGCAATGGTGTCCGATTCGCGCACCGAGGCGGCAAGGCGGTCGGCGATCACGGTCAGCACCTGATCGCCGGCCTTGTGGCCCAGGGTGTCGTTGACCAGCTTGAACCGATCCAGATCGACAAACACCACCCACACCGAGTAATGATGGCGGCCGGCATGGGCGATCGCCGATTGCAGCCTGTCGTTGAGCAGATGACGGTTGGCGAGGCCGGTCAGGGTGTCGTGGGTAGCCTGGTATTGCACCTTGATTTCCAGCTGCTTGCGCTCGGAGATATCACGCAGTATCGCCACCACTCCGCCTTCCACCGGCACGATCTCGCGGTGCAGCCATTCCGCCTGCAAGATCGCTTGCTGGTTATGCCACTCTTTGGCATTGGTGCGGCCGGTTTCCACCACACAGATCAGATCGCTGAGCAAGCCACTGCTGGCAGCTTCCGGCGCCAGGCGCAACAGGCGCTTGCCGATCAGGTCGGGCTTGCGCGTGTTGAGCAGACTCAAGCCCTGCCGGTTGGTATCGCGGATGACGAAGTCCACCACCTTTCCCTGCTCTTCAATGGCATCGAGCACATAGACCGCATCCAGACTGGCTTCCGATGCCGCATGGTAGGTTTGCTGCAGCTGACGCCGCCGCAGTTCGCTGCGGCCGAGCGCGGCCAGGGTGACCAGCGCGGCCAGCCATAGCAGGCTGGCGACACTGGCCTGCCATAGATAGCTGCGGCGCAGCGGCGCCAGCGCTCCGAGTTGTTCGGCTTCCGACAGGCCGACCAGAATGGCGAGCGGGTTGCCATGCAAGGGTCGCACCGTGGTGTAGCGGCCTTGCCGGTCCCACGGGCTCACCATCAGGCTGCCGGCCGCATACTGGCCGCTTTGCAGACCGCTGATCTGGCGATAGTCCACTGGCTCCCCTATGCTGACCACATCACCGCTGCGGCGCACGCGAAATTCCCCATCCTGGCCGACCAGGGCGATCACCCCGTGTTCACCTAGGCGGGCTCGCTCATAGCTGCTGGTGAAGTAGCCCGGATCGACCGCCACACTGACGATGCCATCGAAACCACCTGATGGCGTATTCAGGCGCCGGCTGAAGACCAGCGTACCGCCATCGCCTGTCTTGTCACGCTGAGCACGGCTGATAAACATGGTGCCGGCGTCGAAATCGCGATGTGCTTCCAGCCAGGGCTTGCCACGAGCGGATGGGTGCGGCGCGATATTGTCGTGGTCCTGGTAAAGGCCGGTAGCATCGGCAATGCCGATATCGAAGATCAGCGAGGAGGGCAGCAGGCCCTTGGTTTTCAGGTCAAACAGGGTGAAGTCGGCGCCGCGCAATTCCCGTGCATATT